>WTAT01000627.1 GCA_013139415.1 Desulforhopalus sp. | reverse complement strand
TGTAAAAAATAGCTAGTGAAATTAACAGGTATGAATTCAGAAAGATATAGAAGGGTGGTGGTTGCTAGGGAAATGGGGTGTTCTTTACAATGCCCCTTGGGGCTACTTAGTTCAGTGCTCCCTTGAGGGGTATATGTGCCTTGGTTGTATTTTCAGTGATATATCCGTTTAACCAGGTTTAGTTGTGCCTGGGCATGAAGATCATCAACCCAAGAATTATTTTTATTTTTTGTAATGATAAAAAGCAACTTGGTACTGGGCTTTGGTATAGTGGTTTGTTTTATATCAACAGAGTTTTCCGTAGTTTGAAGGAGCGGATCTTTAAGGTTTCTCAAGTTACTGAAGTCGTCTGCCATGCCGTACTCTCCTCACTGCAAAATTAAAATCACAAATCATTGTTAATAGTATAATTTATTATAGAGGAAATTGCGAAAGAGTAAATGGGTGAAAATACCAAATTGATATAGGTATTTATACGGATACGAAGAAAAAATGTATTGTGATGTCAGTAGTTTGCCGGAACAAAAAAATGTATGGAGGCGGGATAAATTGGATTATTGCGAGGTCAAGCAATTCGCAATAATGTAATAAGTTCGGAAAAATACTTGAGTGTTATTTGTCCGGCACTGTCAATATCTTCTCCAAGGGCGACGAATCCGTGATCCTTTAATATAAAAAAGAGGGTGGTCGGATTAATCAGCCCTAGAGCTGATTCTGCAAGCTCCTGAGTTCCGTAATCATGGAATTTTTTAGTTACCGGGATATTGAGGTCTTCTGCGTGCATATTGAGCAAGGAGCAATGGCCATGCAGGATGGCATTGATATCTGGCAGTGACTGATAGAGCGCATTGTGGAGAAAGCTTTCCGATGACGGAGGAGCGACTCCTTCAGTGATAAAGGTAGTAGACTGTTCTTCAAAGCCGACTACGTGACAGAAATCATTCGGTTGCAGGATCTCCCCAGGTATCATTGCGGACTTGGTGATGACAAAAGAGGTGTCGCCGGTTCTGTAGGAATGATTGCCATAGGCTCCGCTCCCATGAACGGGAGCCAGGCCAAGTTGAGAAAACAGATATGCCCAGCGATTGAGGTCTGGTAAACGGTGGTCGTAGGAAAAAGTGGTTTTTGTTTGGTGATATTGAAATTTTACTCCCTGATACTTTTCCATAGTTGCCCGTAATCAGCAAAGTTTTCAGGCCATAAAAAAAAGAGGTTTGCGATAAGCCTCGCAAACCCCTTTTTAATTTGGTGCCTAGAGCGAGAATCGAACTCGCACGAGCGCAAGGCTCACGAGATTTTAAGTCTCGGGTGTCTACCAGTTCCACCATCCAGGCAAGTGGTTGGCTTTTACCATAACAGCATAAAGCTTGTCAATCCTGAACAGCACCCTGATTGAGTTTCAAGAATAATTTAATAGCAGTTTCCCTAAAAATCAAATTGTACAGTTGGCCTGCCTGACAATAGCCAGCATCTCTTTTACGGCTTGATCCAGTCCAGTAAAGACTGCTCTGGCAATTATTGCGTGACCAATGGACAGCTCCTCTATAGTATCAAGAGCCGCAATAGGGGCGGTATTCTGGTAGTTCAACCCATGTCCGGCACAGACCCGCAAACCCATTTGTGATGCGGCTTCGGCCGCCTCCTGAAGAAGCTGGAATTCGTGATCTCGGTTGCCTTCACCAATGACATCACAGTATCTCCCGGTGTGGAGTTCAACGAAGGTTGCACCTACTTCTTTTGCTGCCGCCAGTTGTTTTGGGTCGGGGTCGGCAAAGATGGAGACAGGAATGGATGCTGCTGTCATTTTATCGATTACTTTGCCAATTTTTTTCTGCTGGGAAAAGACATCAAGGCCACCTTCGGTGGTAAGCTCCTGCCGTTTTTCAGGTACCAGGGTTATCATGTCCGGTTTGACCTCAAGGGCAATCTTGATAATATCCTTGTTGGCCCCCATCTCCAGGTTGAGTTTGGTTTTTATTGTCTGCCGTAGCAGATAGACATCACGGTCCTGGATGTGGCGGCGGTCTTCTCGCAGGTGGATTACGATTCCTGCTGCCCCGGCAAGTTCACAGATGGAGGCAGCGGATACGGGATCGGGCTCATCAATTCCTCTTGCCTGTCTAATGGTTGCTACATGATCGACGTTGATAGCAAGTTTGGTCATTCCGGTTCTCCTGTAGTTATTGAGTTTGTTCAGCAATTCATTTTCCTTGTTAAACATCTTTCTTTCATCGCTCTCTGATCTTTCATGATCATAACCCAGCAGGTGGAGCATGCCATGGATAACAAGCCAGCTCATGCGTTCGTGTAATGTCTGATTATATTTGATCGACTCCTTTAGAGCGGTTTCAACCGAAATGATAATGTCTCCAAGCTCCTTAACGGGCAGGGTGGCAAGGGATTCATCCGCTCCTTCAGCGAAGGGAAAAGAAAGCACGTTGGTCGGTTTACAGTTGTTTCTGTAATGGCTGTTAAGCCTGGTGATTTCCTGGTCGTCGATTAGCAGAAGGCTTACATTATAATCTTTAACTCTACACTGGTCGAGCAGCCAGTTGGACAGTTTCTTGAGTTTTTTGCCGTTGACAGGATATCCGGCAGCCTGGTGGTGGATGGTAAGATCGGTTGGCACTTGATTTTCCTTAGTGTTTATCGTAGGCGTTGATAATTTCCTGTACCAGGGGATGACGGACTACGTCGGCTTTTGAAAAGGAACAAAATTTGATGCCATCGATATTTGCCAGTAGTTTTCTGGCCTGCACTAACCCTGAATGGGTCTTCACTGGAAGATCTACCTGGGTTGTGTCTCCGGTTATTACAGCTCGAGAATCAAAGCCGATTCTAGTCAGAAACATTTTCATCTGTTCCCGCGTCGTGTTCTGTGCTTCATCGAGAATGATAAAAGCATTACTTAGCGTCCGCCCTCTCATAAAAGCTAAAGGGGCAATTTCGATAATATCCTGCTCAATGAAGTCAAGTGCTTTGTCAGGGCCGAGCAGGTCATTTAAGGCATCATGCAGGGGTCTCAGGTAGGGGTTTACTTTTTGGGCAAGATCACCTGGGAGAAAACCAAGTTTTTCGCCAGCTTCTACAGCTGGTCTAGCCAGAATAATCGAGCGGACTTGTCCGTTGGTGAGTGCGGAAACAGCCATGGCAACCGCAAGATATGTTTTGCCGGTTCCAGCTGGCCCGATACCAAAAACGATATCATTACTGCGGATAGAGTCTATATAGGTCTTTTGATTTGTAGTCTTGGGAG
>WTAT01000413.1 GCA_013139415.1 Desulforhopalus sp. | reverse complement strand
GCACGCGCCGTGACTGAAGAGAAGGCGTTAGATGACGAGGCCCTGGAACGCGAGGCCAAGTCGTTTATCGGAAAGTTAAAAACGTTAATCCTAGCAACGGCGCCTTAGAACAAAGCACGTAATTTAGGATCCTTTGGGTCCGAAAAACCCTACCAATCGAACAAGGGGCACTGGCATGGCTTCCGAGATTGAAAAGCGGAAGTATCCTCGGGCCAGTATCAGATGGCCGGTTTCCATCACAACCTCAAATGGATCTGTCAGAGGGGTGACAGAAGATATCAGTCCTGAGGGCTTTGGTAGTGTGGGGTTCATCGAGACCATGATTCGCAACCGAACTGTGTAGAGAACCTAGATAGTGAAATACTCAGAACTCCAACTCTATGCCCTTAAGTAAGGGCCACCAGGCAAGAGAAAAACGAGGCATTCAACACAGGGAGGTGAATACATCTGTACACAATGCCGGCATATCGGCGATCGCGAGCTGTACATGAAGCGAAAGACGTCTGTAGAAATAATCTTGTGGCTGCTTTTCTTGGTCCCGGGTCTGATCTATTCAATCTGGCGGCGCACCGGCAGATATTACGCTTGTCCCAACTGCGGGACTCCCGGCATGGTCCCAAGCGGATCCCCAATGGGTAAGCATCTATTGACGGAAAAGCAGCAGGTGACGACTAAGGTCGAGGACACCAAGACCTGAAAAATGATTTTTTCACGAAGAAAGGTTGGGTACCATGGGACACAAGATCCTCGTGGTGGATGATGAGTTGGAAATAAGGAATTTACTCAGTCAGTTTCTAACAGAAGAAGGATACGAAGTAATTCTGGCCTCAAATGGAGAGGAAGCCATAGAGTTAGCAGAAAGAGAGAATCCGCAGGTAATTCTATTGGACATAATGATGCCGGGAATTGATGGGATTGAGACCTGCAAAAGGCTAAAAGCGGAGGAAAAAACCCGATTTATCCCTGTCATCATGGCAACTGCACTCTGGGATAAATATACCGAAGCTATTGATGCGGGGGCTGAAGATTTTGTTACCAAGCCCTTTAATCTGACGGAACTTTCCCACCGCGTGAAGTCGATTCTCCGTGTCCGCTATCTGACCAATGAACTGGAGAGAACAGTGGCTTATATAAGGGA
Source organism: Desulforhopalus sp. (assembly GCA_013139415.1). Classification (GTDB taxonomy): domain Bacteria; phylum Desulfobacterota; class Desulfobulbia; order Desulfobulbales; family Desulfocapsaceae; genus Desulforhopalus_A. The sequence continues at coordinate 1,449 of WTAT01000413.1, read as the reverse complement.
ACTAGGGGAAAATCTCCCCAAGCTTTGATGGCAACGCTATGCTGTTCGCACCAACCAGCCACGCGTTTAGCATTTGCCCCTTGCCCGAGCCCCCGCTGTCCCGCACAAGGCTGGTCAGTGGGGGGTTTTTCTGCCTTCCAACACCTGGCTGTCTCTGTTAAGATACATTTAGTTTTTTGACGACATTGGTTGATTCACATTTTTCTTTCTGACTTGTCGGCGCATAAGAATTCTGCCTTTGACGTTTGGTACCTGCTTTAGGTGCCGAGTTAGAAAGGGGCACTAAAATGGCTAGTGAAAGACGTCGCCATCGAAGGATCCGGGTAACTTGGCCCGTTGTCGTGCAAACACCCCGAGGCTTCATAGAAGGAGAAACGAGGGACATCAGTGAAGGCGGAGTATTCGTTGAATATTCGGAGCAGCCCGATCTCGGTGAAAAATTCCAAGTTATCATCAAACCTTCCAGAGACCGATCGATATCAGTGACTGCTAAGCAGGCTTGGTGTGGTAACATCCACATTAACGGCAAGACCACATACAGTGGAATGGGTATCCGGTTCATGGAGATATCGCCTGAGGACCGGCAGTTCATCTCTGCTCTGGTAGAAAAAAAGTTGGAAGAGTAGAAACATTTATATAGTCCTTCTCATTTGGTTCTCGGCTTTGAGACCCCTGCTTGGATTTGCTACCTGCGAGTACCTAAAATTGGCACTTTGCTGACAATGTCTGTCTTCGTCTGCTCAGTCCCTCCATATCGTTCCTGGGTTTAAGAAGATTTAACTATATGAAACCAATAGTAAATCTTTTAAGAAACCCCAAATGGCACAGTTTTTCCATTCTGTGAACTGATTGGGCGGTGTATTGAGAATGAGGTGGAAAGCATCTGAGTGCCGCAGGATTATGTCTCCCTACTTCAGAAAGGAGTAATAGTGTGACTGATAAGATCCTGGTAGTGGATGACGAAAAGAGTGTAAGGGATTTGCTCCATAGCTTTCTGAAAGCTACAGGATACCAAGCAATCTTGGCCTCAAACGGCGAGGAGGCCATTGAGTTGGCAAAAAGCGAGAGCCCGAATGCAATTCTCCTGGACGTTAAGATGCCCGGTATTGATGGAGTTGAGACTTGCAGAAGATTGAGAACAGAGAAACAAACCCGGTTTATCCCAGTCATTATGGTAACAGCGTTCGGAACCACCAAGACAGAGGCGACTGATGCGGGAGCTGATGATCTTATCAACAAACCATTCAATCTTACTGACCTTGCCGTTCGTGTAAAGTCTATACTAGGTATCGGGCACCTTAGCGATCCAGTACAAAGACTAATGACCTATATGGATGAACTGGAGAGAGCTGTGACTTCCATACAGGAACTTGAGAAAAATCGCCCAAAGTTTTGATGAAAAAAGAACTAGAGAGGATGGGCAAGTACCCCCCCTTCACTTCGCAAGAC
>WTAT01000133.1 GCA_013139415.1 Desulforhopalus sp. | reverse complement strand
AGGGAAAACTGGATGTGGGGTAATTACGACGCCGCACTGGATGGTTACGCTACTATTTCAAGGATTATTGGCGATCCAGCCGAAAGAAAACTTGCCAAAACCCGGCATGAGTGGCTGAGCCCCTATCGAGGACATATCATTTTTGCCGACGATATGGAGGACGACACAGTGAGTACCGCAGCCAGGTGGTCTGTCCATCCCGGAGCGCCGGAAACTGGCTTAGGCAATTTTGTGCGGGTTCGAGAAGAGGATAATTATCTACTAGAAGGGCGTGACCACTACCATGCGTTTGCGAACATCAAGGACACAGTCCTTCCAGAAGAATTTGAGGTTCATCTGAGATTTCGGTCAAAAAGTTCGGAAAACGATGGAGCTCACATTAATATTATGATGGATGATAAAGAAGGCAGGACTACAATCGGACTCTACATGGCAGGAAAGGAGTTGTCGTTGTGGGAAGAAAAACATGGACGCGAGACTCGTGCCGTAGAATCGAAGCAATTTGGTCCTCAATGGCACACGCTTCGAGCCATTGTAGAGGGAACACAGGTACGGCTATTCCTGGATGATAAGCTTACACTAAATTACGCCAGTCCGCGCTCTCGCTTGTTCTTAAATGGTTTCAATTTAGAGACGCTATCGGGGGTGATTCAGTTTGATGACGTACTCATTTTTTCTCGTATGCCCCCAGATCGGCGCTAACAAGGCAAATGCACTCGGACGTCAAAAAGCGCCACTCGTTCCTCGCTCTGCTTTTTGACGCCGGTGATTTGCGACGTTATACCTGAGAAAATGAAATATATATATGAAATGTAACAATTGTTCAGCTGATATAGAAAACGGTGCAAAGTATTCCCCTGTATGTGAAAGTGGGAAATTGAACTTCTAAGCAATTTGCCCCTATTGCGGAAATGAAGTGACTATTGGGAAGGTCAAAATTCAAGGAGCACTTGGCGGTTTTCTGCAGGGGGAGGTGTTTTTTTATTGACACGCCCTTTAATGGGCGACCCCAGCTGTGATATTTCTTCAAAACCCTGGAGATTCGCCATGTCGCACTTTCGTGAATCAATCGAACGGATGATCGCGGACCCAAGCGTGAAAGAGATCAAAGTGGCCGACGTTCCGTCCACCAAACGTGGCGACTCGGTCAGTTTGGCCGGCCTGGTTTTCGACAAACCCCTTGTTTTTCGAGTGAGAAGTTGTCAGGTTTTAGTCGACTTTACGGGTTGTACATTTGAACAGGATGTATCTTTCGATGATTGCTCGTCAAGTCGTCAATTCAACTTTTCGGCATGCACTTTCAAGGGTCCCGCCAACTTCTTCCGTTTGACGTTTGCCAATCATGGTTGGCTCGCAAACGCCGTCTTTGGCAAAGCCCGATTCGAGTCAACTGCTAGCTTTCAGTATGCCCATTTCGGCGAAACGGCAGAATCAAACAATTGCGCCGATTTTAATGGAACTGTTTTCTTGGGTGAGACACGCTTCAACAATTGTGTCGCCTCTGGATGGATTAGCTTTACCAACTGCCGCTTCGAGCAGAATGTTTCGTTTGAGCGTGCCAAATTCAATGGCCGAACAGTATTTTCTGATGCCAAATTCTCTGCCGGAGTGACTTTTAAACATGCATCCTTTAAACAGGCCAATTTCAATAAAGCAATATTTGGCGATGCCGCGGCGTTTGTTGAAGTCACTATGCCCAATCAACTCGAACCCGACCCAAACTCGATATTCGGAGTGAAGGGCTTCCTATTCCGCGAAGTGAAACTACTTGCGCCTGAACTCGTGGAATTTAGGGGGCGAGAGGATCAGCACATCGACCTTAGCTGCGTCTCGTTTCTATCGACAGACGTCAGCAACGTGATTTTCGTAGATGAAAAATGGGGGTCGCGCCCAGTGTTGTTTGGATTACGAAGCCGAAACGCAACAATGGACGAGAAGCTGATTGAACACGGTATCGAATATTTGGAGCACCCCCTCGGTTCGCTATTGCCTAGCTTCGGTAAGGTCAAACAACTATACCGTCGTTTGCGCCACAACTACGAACGCGCAGGTCGATACGCCGAAGCAGGCGACTTTTTCATCGGTGAGATGGAAATGCGGCGGCTTGATGTAAAAAATGTCGGTACAGCTCTGCGCTGGATCTATCAGAATTTTTCTCTTTTGGGGCTATACAAACACTTGAGTCTGTACGGTGAGAGTTACCCAAGACTTGGCGCCTGGTCCGGGGCGATAATTCTCACTTTTGCCGCGATCAGGACAATTTTGTTACCGGGCGTGACAGATGTGACCATGATAAACAGGTTTTTCGTCGAGCTTGGCAACAGCATTGCTGCATTTATGCAAATGCCAATATCGAGTACAGGGTTTGATGTCGCCGAGCGTATTACCTCGGCTCCACTGCTCGCACTTTTGGTGATTTCGCTTAAGCGGAACTTTGAGAGGAAGTAGTATGAGGCGGTACAGCGTATCAATCTGGATCTGGGAATTTGCTCTTGGCTACTCAAAACTCTCATCGAGACATGTCGCAAAAAGTATCCAGGACTGCTTTAAAAATAGCAGTGGAAAAAGATGATTATTGGGCGTTTCTGCTAGTTGGTCAGTTACTGAACGATTTTTTCGAAAGAAGTAAGAATAAGCGCTTGGATGCAGAATTAGGTATTTCTTTTGGAACTCCTATTGAACTTCACGGCATTACAGAAGTTTCTTCTTGGGTGGTATCTACAAAAATTACATCAATGCTGCAAACTGTAGACCACTTAGAAAAGGCAATGAACAATGGATATCCAAAAGCGGTTGGTAAACCTGGCGTAGAGGGTGATTTAACAAGGATAATCCATTTTGTATCAAGATTCAGTGAGGCTTATGAACATATTTTAGATTGGCGCCTTCAATTTGAAAGAGTAGAGGTAGAAGCTGAATTCCAAAAGATAATCGATCTTGCATCTACCTTTACTATGAATGTAATTGTTGAAATAGAAAAATCTGTATCAGGGCTTTCTAAATCGATATATTCTTCTATTGAAAAAGCAGAGAATTCTGAAGAGATGGTGCGTGAAGAAAATATACTAACCTTAACAGCTCCGGATATAACTGAATTTATACAGGAAATGGAAAGGTTAAAGGCAAGGTATCAAATATAAGAATCGAATAAATACGATAGTTAACAAGCCGTTTCACCATCGCTCCACTGCGTTCCGTTGGACTCGCTGAAGCTCGCCGGTGAACTGAACGTTAAACTTCATTTTGAGGTAGCTACATGAGCTCAGCTTCTATAAGAATTTTCTTGGTCTCAGATGGTGATGAGATTTATCGCGTACCAAATACTAAATTTGATCGAATGCTAAAAGGCTCATTTGAGGAAAATACAGATAGATTTTCCGGGAAACGTGTACGCGCTGCAGAAATAGCTGTGAAGATTGAGAACCGTAAACCCATACAGGTCTTACGTGCCATCTATCATTATCTACACTTCAATAAAGATGGGATTCTCGATTGTGACAGGCTTATGAAGGATGGTGCAATAGTAGCAAATGCTGGAATCCCAAGCTTTTTAGAGGAAAAATCTCAAGGCAACCTTATAAATGCAAAGAAAGAATTCGCTAAAAGGCAACGCGATAATACCGTTTGGTGGAAACCGAATATGCAGCTCGAACGCAATATATTGGATGCATCTATCGACGAGTTTAAATGTAAACGGTTGTAATTACGTTTAACAAATCATTTAACTCAGACGACTGTTACCGTGCCGCTTTGAACTTTAGCAAAAACTACAAATTCATGAGTTTTCCGCAAGGTTTGTTCGTTTAATGTGCCGCTAGTTAGCTCAGCGCGATTATAGTGCATTACAGTTTTACAGTTAACAAGGGGGTCGGACCACGGTAACTGACTTTTCAGTTGTTATAATATTCATTAAAACACCCATTTATTGCCCTTAGAGCCACCTTTTTCCCCCAAAAAAGAACCTTCTAAAGAATTATTTTTTACTGGTACAGAAACTAGAACCAAATTTATTTATGCCGAGAGCGCACAGACACTACATACCTGGACTCGTCTGGCACATCACCCACAGGTGCCATAAGCAGGAATTCCTGCTCCGTTTTGAAAAGGACAGAAAACGCTGGCGTCACTGGCTCTTTGAAGCGAAAAAACGATACGGCTTGTGTGTACCAACTATATCGTGACCTCTAATCATGTTCACCTTCGGGTTGTCGATACTGAAGAGGACGTTATTGCCAAGAGTCTACAGTTGGTTGCTGGAAGAACCGCTCAGGGGTTTAACCAGCGCAAGAAGAGAAAAGGAGCTTTCTGGGAAGACAGGTACCATGCCACTGCAGTGGAGACGGATGAGCATCTTGCAAAATGTATTGTCTATATCGATCTCAACATGGTGCGGGCAGGAGTGGTGAGACATCCCTCTGAATACAGGTTAAGCGGGTTCAATGAAATCCAGAATCCACCAAAACGATACGCAGTGATTAACAGGAAGGCTCTGCTCGATCTTTTTTCCATAGCCAATCAAGAGCGTTTCCAGCAAGAGCATAGGTATTGGGTGGAGGCAGAGTTACAAACTGATGTTAAAAAAAGAAAGAGCCTTTGGAGTGAATCAATTGCGATTGGTAGCGAGGGATTTGTAGAGAGGATATACCAGCAACTTGGCTTACGA
>WTAT01000593.1 GCA_013139415.1 Desulforhopalus sp. | reverse complement strand
TAGTTTCTGCCTATATGATCTATGGCTTAAGGACAGGAACCGGCCAAACTCGGAAGTTCAGCACAAACAAAAACAGCTCTCGAAGGAGTCGCTGTTGATACGACTCAGTTATTTTTTCCGATCGAAGTGATAGATTGAGTTCTTCTTAAACCTGCCATCTTTATAGGTGGCATAGGTTGTCCTGAGGTGATTGTTGCCTTGTGATAACACATGTTTGATCGTGTGGATATGGCTCTCGTCAGAATTGCATAGCGAGGTGTTCATATCGCAAGTCATGACAATGGAACGGTCAGTCGTATGGGTCGTATCCAACACTAATTCCGGTTGATTCTGCTTGGCACAATAGTGTTTGGCCTGGACTTGCGAGCAATCTTTGAAATCATTGCAATGATACATCGTCATCATTTCCTTGTCTGTGCCGGGCAAGAGATCTTCCTGTATCGTACTACCCTCGCCAATTATCTTGAAGCTGATAGCTGTATTGTCAGTGCCAATCAGTTTTGCTGCTGGATCTTTTTTTGTTGTACCACCCTCCTGTATATAGGCTGGAGATAACATCCAGTCACCCTCGAGTGAGGTAAGCATCTTGTAATGGTTAAGTGAACTGTTAGTCGCCCAGACACTGCTCAATGAGAGGCTCAAACAGAGAAGGCATGTAATTTGTATGAACTTCATAGCTAATTCTTCTATGTTTCTTACGGGCTCAGGGGCAGCGACGACAGGAGGACCCCATGACAACCCTGGTAGCATTAACAACAGTGCAGGCAGTGATTAGCTTTTCTGCTTACATTGCTTTCTCCTTATGTATTACTTATCCGTGGTCATGGGTTCAGTAATAAAAGGGCAAGATTCGCGCCAGTTATTACTAGAGCATTATGAATCAGATGATTAGCAAGCTAGCCAATAAATCAACCTTTCATCAAACGGGAATTATTGTAAATAATGCTGACAGAAATGTAGGGATTTTTGACAGCCATCATTAGCCAACACCCATAATCAGCAGCCAGGAATGTCGTATTAGGGTCATCTCCCGCCTTTTAGTAAATTCTTATCTTAGAATCAGTCCCTTAGTCCGTTGTCGGCCAAACTCGGAAGTTTACAACTCCATAAAAAAGGCGACCCGAAGGCCGCCGTGTGAGAAGTGGTAACTGTATCGTAAATTATACTGGGCCAATCAGCCTGGCACTTACATTTTGAGATGTGACGCGCTGCAGCACATCTTGTGAGGAATACAAATCTCTATCGTATCTGACCAGCATAAGGTGGTAACGCAACGGACAGAACTCCGCTGCGGTGATGCCGCCATTACCTTCCAGCGCAGTAACTAAATCTTCTCGCCGCTGGTCTCCCAGCGTTTCGGTTATATGTACAACTATCTCGATAGTATTATCGGGTTCGCTCTCTATGCTATGCAATGCTTGTCCCATGGTATGTCTCCCCTGCATATTACGTTGTCTGGATGAACTCGTAGAGCTGTAAATTAAGCTAGGCCATTTTCCCGATTACCGACCACGATCCTAAAGATAGTAGAAAACCATAGAAATGAAATGTGAATATTTACCATTCAACACATCAGCATGTAACGATGTTCTAACCGTTGGTACAAGTAATTGCGGAGCCTTCTATTGTGGAAACTACTTACCGACACTAATTGATATAGGTGTTGTAATGGTCTCGGATCCGGCCACAAACAGACCTTTAGCACAAAAAAAACGGTGACCAAAAGGCCACCGCTCCCCCCATCACTTCTCCCCACCTAAAAACTATGTAATGGCGAGTGCTTGTCCTTGCTTCCCTATTTCAATATTAATTGCCAACGAGGATCACCGTCCAGGTGACCGCTAGCAAGATCAGTGCTGCCATAGTTGTCGCGACACACCAGACACAGGTCTTTCCCACTACAGATTTTATGCCCTTGATTTTCTCTTCTAGTGTGGTTGACGCGACACACCAGACACAGGTCTTTCCCGCTACAGAATTTAAACTCATGACTTCCCACTCCCCCTCTCTTTGTACGAAATCCAAACACGCTACTAACAGGTATACTTTAGCAAGCATTTTGGGGGCGCTCTATCAGTGATACTACTTACTCGCACTAATTGAACTCAGAGGGCACGAAAGTCTTTATTAAGGGGTAACAGTTACCAATTATATGAAGGTACAACCACTTGTCTAAGAAACTTCCGGTTTGGATCTGTAACCTGCCGTTCGTTGCACCCATTGATCTGGGCATCTGTATCTTTGCTTATGGCGACTATCGGCCAAAAAGAGACCTTTAGCCACAACAAAAAACAGCGACCGAAGTCGCCGTCTTTTGTAGTCACACTAAAGAACCCTTTATCCCTGAACCTGCCAACTGCCATCCGACTGCCGGCAGGCTGTCCCATAGATCTTTTCTCTTTTTCCGCCGACCATGGCATCAATCGTGTATTCACGACAGGGGCCGGCGGTACTTTCATAGGTGCGCGTGGGTACGACAGTGTACTGGTTGCCCGTATCGGGGTTCCTCCAGGCGGACGGTACGC
>WTAT01000378.1 GCA_013139415.1 Desulforhopalus sp. | reverse complement strand
GGACGGAAGGGAATATTTTCCATCGAATTTGCATTCGGCAGTCCGACATTATACAATAAAGAAAGGGAACCTTTTCCAACATAATCAGAAACGGAGGCGGTCTATGAAGATTGTGATTGTCGGAGGTGGTGCAATCGGCAGGCTTTTTGGTTATTTCCTGGTCAAGGGTGGCAATGAAATCACCCTGATCGATATTGACCCAAAAACCTTAGGTGCTTTGCAGGAAAAGGGGATCGGCCTCATCGGTGATGACGACGAACATCCTGAGGAAGCAAAATCTTTTCCGGTCCAGGCTCTGTCCTCGGCCGACTCTCTCACCGAAGCGGACCTTGTTCTTCTTTTGGTAAAATCCCATGCCACCCTGACCGGGGTAAAAGACGTCGCCCATCTTATCACCGACTCCTGTCCTCTCCTCTGTATTCAGACCGGACTCGGCAACCTTGAAGTCGCCTCAAAAATCGTCCCGGAAGAAAATATCCTCTTAGGTATTACTTTCATGTCCGGCACAGCTCTCAGCGACGCCCGGGTCCGACAGGGGGGACTGGCCAGAACCTATATAGGGGAACTAAACGGAACATTTACCAAGCGGCTTGAAAACATCAATCATGTTTTCAACAGCTGCGGAATTGAAACCCAGATGGTCAAGAGGATACTAGGCAGGCTCTGGTGCAAGGTGATTACCTATTCCGCCATCAATCCGGTGACAGCCATCCTTCAAGTCCCGAACGGGTCACTCACCTCCAAGATGGAATCGATCACCCTGATGAAGCGGCTTCTTGATGAAGGTAGAGCGGTGGCTAATAGTTGTTCTATCGAACTTGTCTATCCTGATCTGTATGAACTGCTCTTTGACGCGTGCGAAAAAAGCGCGAACAATCTTTCTTCCATGCTGCAGGATATCCTCAATGAGGTACCCACTGAGATAGATGCCCAAAACGGGGCCATCTGCCGTTTTGCAGAAGAACACGGAGTCAAGGTGCCCACCCACCAAACCATGGTGCAACTGATTAAGCTGCTGGAGTGTTGGAAACCGGGAATTGGGCAACCGTGATGGCTTCGCAAAATATTGAGTTGCAACATTATCAAAGATAAGAAGGAACGCCATGTAACTACAACGTGGGAGATAATATGGCTGATTGGAACAATATTCTCATTGCGGTGGACGAGATGGAGTCCTCACTCCGGGCGGTCAGGTATGTCGGAGAAATTGCCCAGAACGTGGATACAGTCTCGATTTGTCTCTTAAATATTTACCCCGAACCGCCACCGGATTTCCACCTGAAAGGCGGAATACTTGAAGACTACCAGACTCAACACATAGTCAGAGCCGAACATATCTTCAGCAGATGTCTGGAGATTCTGGTTGATGCCGGCATCTTACGGTCAGCCGTCTACTGCACCACCCATATGGCAGAGAGCAGGACCATCAGCGACACCCTCCTTGAGGTGCGACAGAAGGGAAACTTCGGTACGGTGGTCACAGGCAAACGTGGCGTCTCCAAGGCCGAAGAATTTCTGTTCGGCTCGATTTCGAATACCCTTGCCAGACACTGTAACGATTTCACAAGCTGGATAGTGGGGTGAGCCATGGTGGACTGGAGCCAATTCCCTTCCCGCATCCTACCGCTTCTCAAAAGCCACAATGCCATGAAGCATATGCGCAGGCAGCCGAGGATATTCTCGGACACCAGTGACTTTACCAGGATTGATTATGGTGATATCATCCATGTCGACAACAGGTATTTCCTGGTGGTCGGCTACACAAAAGAAGGCAGATTCGGTATTGAAGAGCAGCCAAAGCATTGGGTGCCGAAGGTATACGATCTGGAATCCGGGGAGAGAAAAATTCTCAAGCTGGTCTTCCACGAAAACTTCACCCTGACACTTGGTCAACTTAAAGTCACCTGCTACCGCAGACCCGAAAAGGAAGGCCAGGTGCTTGATTTAGTACATGGCAATTCTATGTTTATGCAGGGCTACTCGGTTCTTGATGAAGCCGACAACCTGGTGCGGATACTGGATATCATCCAGGGAACACGTCTGGACACCATAATTGGCCGGATAAAAAGCGATCATGAAACGTATATGTCAACTCACGTAGAAAAGATCCTGCGTAGCTTCCTTAAATCGGTGGAGGCAATTATCCTGCTCCATCAACACGGCTTCAAGCACGGGGATATCAGAAGAGACCATATTTTTGTCGACCGGGATGGAGGGCACTACCGTTGGATCGATTTTGATTACGACTTCTACCTTCCCGAGCGCCCTTTCGCCCTTGACTTGATCGGCCTTGGCAATATCCTGCTCTTTATCCTCGGCCGGAAAAATTTTCGACCGATTGATGTTCTGCAAAATCCGGAAATGGGCGAAAAGGTTTTTGAAACCCTGCATATAAACGACGTCTCCCTGCTTTCCAGGGATAGGGTTTTTAATCTGAGAAAGCTTTATCCCCAAATGCCGAAATGCTTCAACGACATCCTCCTCCATTTCAGCGCCGGCACTAGCGTAATGTATGACACCGCTAGCGAGTTTTACACTGATCTGGCAGCGGGAATTAAAGAAGTCTATGGCTGAGTCGTTGGTCGACAAATTTCTTTTCTGTGGCTATCATTAATTGCAGAGAGTGTAGCCAAACACCTGAAGTGATCTTCACTCATTCGCAGGCAACTGCAAAGGGGAACCATGTGAATTCACCGGAAATTTTCGCAACGGCATTGCAATATGAAGAAAAGATCAGGGACTTTTATCACTCGGCTGAAGAAAAAGTCGATGATGAGCGCGGCAAGACAATCTTTAGCGCCCTGGCAGACGATGAACAGTCCCATGTTGATTTTCTACGCTACAGTCTTGAGCAATTAAAAGCGAATGACGCCATCGATATCGACCGGTTGACGACCTCGATTCCGACCTTAAAACAGCTTGAATCAGGGATCGAAAGGCTTAAGGCCAACATCCCCAGTCAGATGCTGGGAGATATCAAATCCGTACTGGGCAGTGCCCTCATACTCGAAAAAGAAACATCGGCCTTTTACCGGGATGCCTGCAGCAAAACGGAGGGAAAAATAAAAACCATCTTTGAAAAATTCCTTGAGATCGAAGAACGCCACGTAGATGTTGTGCAGAT
>WTAT01000179.1 GCA_013139415.1 Desulforhopalus sp. | reverse complement strand
CTCGCCTTACCCCGAAACCCTACAACAAATTCAGGTGTTACACCTGCCGAGACGAGCTGTTCATACGTTTTGTCAATCAACTTAAGCCTTGTTACCAATTTTGCTGGAATCCCAATATTAACATCATAATAGGCCTTCACCGCAGATATATTTGTAAGAGCCCTTTTGTTGGCAAACTCTTCAGCTACTGCTGAACGGCAGGGAAAAAGGATAATAAACCCCAGAATAACCAGATAACTTATTTTCAGCTTCATAACTCTGAACCTCCCGGATAAAAAGGAAATATTGATTACACATCCTGCTATAGGAAGAAAGCTTTGTGAGTGAACTCTTGAAAAAGGGGCTGTCAGCAGCCAAGTTCAGGTAATTTTTCTATCTTCACCGCCTTTTTATCTTCGCCATCAAGGACGTACCAGACTTTCACTCGATTGGCTTTTTCAATATCCTTTAACGAAGAAGCACCTTTAAAGGTTGTTGCCGCATCTATAACAATCTTTATTTTTTTGCTCTTATTGGGCTTTACAGTTATTGTACCATTTTTAAGAGATATGGCCCGCGCCTTTCCCTGGACAAACACGAACTCCTGATCCACCGACCTCCCCTCTGATCCTTCCTGGGCCAAGACAATATGTGGCAATAAGAGGAACATATATCCAAGAACCACAATCAATACACTCTGTATCAGCATCCTATACTGTTTCATATCAACACCTCCACACTCACTTAATGAAATACATCGACGATGTATCTTCTCTTTGCAGTAGTATCACACCTATTATTCTAAAGTGATACTAATCATCAATACCACTTTGTGCTACCTAAAATATGCGTGCACTCGCAAAAAGGATTGGCCAATGGAGGTGATATTATTCAAGATTTCAGTTTGACTATATAGTATGTTGATGCTAAAATTTATGTAACTATTCAGCTGCACCCCATATTCACGCGATCAGCCCGTCTCACATAGTAATGACACCGCTTCGCTGTTATAGATTCGGCGGCCTGCTTACGTAAATCTGGAACACATCTGAATAGTTACAGGCCGGTGGGTTTAGCAATTTTACCGGAATGTCACTGAATAGTTACAAATTTATAAACAATAAAAAGATTCCACACTTTAACAGTCAATATCCGAAACGAAAAAAATCGTTATCCTTCCCCAGATCACTGTAGCGGGATACTAACCATATGGAGACTCCAAAAGTTATGTGCAACAGGTCAGCAATCACCAAAAGAACAACCAGAATCCTTGGCATAATCGCTCTTTCTCTTTTTTGGGTTACACCACTCATGGCAGCCGAATACGGATCTATTTCCAAGGACGGTGTCAATATCAGATCTGGACCAAGTACCAAAGATGAAATTTACTGGGAAGTTTTTAAGGACTTTCCGCTCAAGATCGTAAAACGTCAAGGCGACTGGGTAAAAACTGTAGACTTCGAAGGAGACAGCGGATGGATATATGCCCCTCTCCTGAAGAAGAAAAAAACGGTTATCGTTAAAGTAAAAAAAGCAAATCTTCGAATAGGCCCCGGCAAAAATTACGAAGTTGTTGCATCTGCATTATATGGTGTTGTTTTTTATCCAGGGAAACGCGACGGAGAATGGATGCAGGTTTCCCACAGTGACGGGACCAAGGGGTGGATCCATAGATCTCTGGTGTGGCCATAAAGCTGCTCAGATCATAACTGTTCAACAAAAAAAGACCGACACAGTGAAAGATTGTGTCGGTCTTTTTTTATTCACGTCCAGCTACAAAATTGGTAACCTTCTCAATAAATAGTGGTAAAAACTCGTGGATTCCCGCTAAGGACATGCGGGAATGACGGCTGGAAGCGACTGGCCTCGTCATGCCCGAATGGAGTTATCGGGCATCCAGAAAGGTCTAAACTGTACCTCCCACCACTTATTGAGAAGTTACTAAAATTGTAGCCGGTCACAGGTGCCGCAGATTTGCACAAGCGCGACTGACCGCTATAGCCTTTCTATGCGGGCAGTCGCGATCGTGTGAAGATGCGGTGCCTGTGACCGGCTACACAAAATTCACTGGACAGCGGACAGTATGTCCCGCCTTGTTTTGAAAAAGTAGACAGTTGTTTCTGATGCCATAGAGAAACAGGTCTCTGGTTATCTCGACATCCTTCCTGCAATACTCAATTATCTTATCAATGCGACCCTCTTTATACCACTTCAATGCCAGTAATCCATGACCGCTCTTTTTCACTTCAAGGGTATGTTCGGCAAGACTATCAAGGCTGAGGCGATACCCCAGACGATTTTTTACTTCTTCTAGAATATCAAGCGTGGGAAGAGAAGCCAAATCAAGGGTAGTATAGGCGGAAAGCACTCTGTTATCAAAGCGTTTGTTATTAAACCCCACCACCAGATCCAGTTTTTCCAAATGGCTGATTAACCCACTGACCTCCCCTTCACGATAAGTAAAATAGCTGTCCGAACCCGAATCATAGAGCACCGCGACACTGACACCCATCCGTTCAGCTCTGTGCCAGCCACCTACTTCGGCGGCAGATCGCTGGGTTTCCACATCAAAAACTCCATATCTGCCCGGGAAAGCAGACAGCTGTTTTCGAACCGCACTTTCTTTTTTCACCGACTTAAAAAGAGGTGCTGTGGACGATGTGACTGATTTCTTATTGTAATCCAGCAAACCGGCAAAAACCTGTAAAGCAGCTCTCTTATCGATTGGTCGATTGCCGGAACCACATTTAGGAGAATGTACGCAGCTTGGACACCCAGTTTCACACGTACACCTGACAACAGCTTCCTGGCCTGCCAGGAGTAGTTTTTCAATATGTGTAAAGGCCTCTTTGGCAAGGCCAACGCCGCCAGGATAGCCATCATAAATAAATATTGCTGATTTCTCCAGCTGGGGATGAAAGGGATAGCAAATACCACCAACATCATTACGATCACAGAGAACCAGAAGCGGAAAAACCCCGATTACAGCATGCTCTACTGCATGGATCCCTCCCATGAAGTGCATATGTTTTTTTCCCATCTCTGCCTGCACTTCCGGAGGGATTTCAAACCAGAGGCCCTCTGTTTCAAATACCAGGGGAGGCAGATCGAGAGATTCACTGCTTATGGTTTTCTGGCCCCGAACAAGCTTTCTCTGAAAACCGGTTACTTGGTCCGTGACGCGTAAATATCCGAAAAATGCTGTGAAATTTCGTACCGTAACTGATGTATAAATCTTGAGAATTTCCGTTTCTTTCTGTGACATGGCCCGGGTGAAATAGGGAACTTCTTTGCGGACCACCCGGACCTCATGCCCATTCAGATCAAGATCTGCAACCTGCCACGTTTTTCCTTTATGGAGATATATAGCGCCAGGATGACATTCTTTCAGGCAACGACCGCCGTCAATCTCACCCAGAATCTCGTTATCCCGCACTTTACGAATCAAAAATGTTTGACCCGTTCCGCGAAGATTCACCTCCCGATGCGGATATTTTCGGCCAGTACACCACATGCTGCCGTCAGCTGTGAGGAAAAGATCAGCCTTCTCCGTCATTTCAGAAACAGCCTGCAGAACGTCTTCATTCCCCAACAAAGGTTCTGATTGAAGAAGAGGCGTTTCTGCGGCGGCACAGAGAAGATGACGCTTCATGATTATCTCATTTATCGGGTTTAAAACCGCAGACTCAACTTTTCTTTCGAAAAAATCCTGGGGATTTCGCATAAAATGCTGATCAAGCGCATCCTCCTGGCCAATGAGAATAATAAGAGAATCTCGCTGTCTCCTCCCCACCCTGCCACTGCGCTGCC
>WTAT01000277.1 GCA_013139415.1 Desulforhopalus sp. | reverse complement strand
ACAAGGATTCAAGTTTCGTGAATATGCTCACCGAATAAATCGCCGACGGCATAAGAACTTATATGAACAATACAACAGCACAACTTTCTTCTAATTAGTGTTACCACCGGTCCAAAGTTGACCCACCCACCGATGATAAACTGACCCACCTGACCGGCAGTATGCGTGGTTAACGTCCCGGCTTTGTGACCCACCTGTTTTTTTCCTCTTTTCTTTTCCCTCTGCCGTTGTTTTCCTGAGTTTTCTTCAGGAGGGCATCATGGCAAATAACAGTTACATTAAAAAACGTCCCTGCCGAATATGCAGGAAATGGTTTATTCCCAACCCCCGTGTTGGCGACCGCCAGAAGACCTGTGGTTGCAAAGAATGCAAAAGGAAATGGCACACCAGGCAATGTGGTCGGTGGAATAGAAAGAACCGGACGTACTTTCAAACAATTCATTTAAACAAGAAGCTTCAAGCCATCCAATCACAAGACACACCTCTGCAAGAACCGCCACCTCCAGCGCCTAAATCCGGTAATTTCTCAAAACTACCCCAAGAAGTCATTCAAGAGGTGATAGGCATACAACAGTTTGTAATTGCAGAATATACGGTACAAGTACTCTTGAGACACATTCAAGATGCGTTAAGTAAGCAACGCGTTGATATATCAACAGATGCAAGACGACTACCCCCGTAGGGCCATTCAAGACGCGATAGCCAAATGGAACCTGCCTGAGTTATTATTGTTCATCGTAAATGGAGAACAAGAATGACTGAGCCGACATCGAAAATAACAGATATTCCCATTGATCAGTTTGGAGAACGTTATGCCGGTCTACGGATTGTCAATCCAGGAGCAGATAAGGCTATGGTTCGCTCCATGGAAAAATATGGGCAGTTGACACCAGTGATAGTTACCAGCAATGGTTCTGATGAGTATGAGCTTCTTGATGGCTTCAAACGGCTGCGAGGTGGCCTTGCTTTGTCATTATCCCATCTGCGTTCCCATGTTCTGGAACTGAACGATAGAAGCAGTAAGGCTGCCATAATGCAGATGAACTGGGTAGGAAAATCCATCAGCAGCATGGAGGAGGCCCTGATTGTCCATTCACTCTGCTATGAAGACCAGTTAACCCAGGTAGAGATTGCCACTCTACTCGGCCGCCACAAGAGCTGGGTCTGCCGACGAGTCTCCCTTATCGAACGATTATGCGATGAAGCACAGAACCAGATTAAACTGGGGCTGATACCTGTCAGTATGGGTCGGGAGCTGGCACGGTTGCCACGTGGCAACCAGGAAGCACTGCTTGCGGCAATAAATAAACATCAGCTTAATTGCCGTGAAACCACAAAGATCACGGCAGCATTACTGACAAGACCGCAGCATGACCATGCCGTCATCCTGTCACACCCCTGGGAGTTTCTTCGTCCCGTGGATGAGGTGGATGTTGTCCAGGACAAGAACCTGGATCCCATAGTGAAAGAACTGCAACGGAAACTGCTGACCATGGAAAAGTATTGCCTTTCAGTGGCATGCGCTATCGGCTCTACGATACTCGAACAATTTACAGAAAAAGAAGAGTTGCTTCTCGTTACCTGCTGCAAACAGGCCATAACCAGCCTGGAACGGGTTCAAGGTGAATTGCAGAGGGCTGTCGGTGTGCAGGAGTAACTATGATCCCTTTTCTTCGTAATCGGCAGGAACTGGAACATCACCTTATTCTTATGCATGGTGAGGGCTGGAGTATTCGGGGCCTGGCCAGGCATTTTTCCATCAGTCGTAATACAGTTCGCAAAATTCTGCGCAAGAATGATGACCAGCGGGAACACGGCCACGATATTGCCAGTGAGCAAAAGAAAAAAACAGCTGTTCGCGCAAGCATCCTTGATTCTTTTGAAGACCAGATCAAGGAGATCCTGAAAGAGTTTCCCAAAATCACCGGGCAGCGGGTTTACGAGAAGCTGCAGAATAGCGGCTATACCGGCGCCATAAGTATTCTTCGGGAACGGTTGCGCATCATTCGTCCTACACCCAAGAAAACTCCAGTGACACGTTTTGAAACAGACCCTGGAGTTCAGGGGCAAATGGACTGGTCGCCCTACACTATTAATTTTACCCATGCTGATAAAGCCAAGGTTAACTGTTTTTCCTATATTCTTGGTTTCTCCAGGCGGCAGTATATTGACTTTACTCCCAGGAGAGATTTCTACACCCTGATTCGAAGACATCAGGATACGTTCCAGCATTTTGGCGGAATGGTGCGTCAGTGCCTGTATGACAGCGAAAAAACTGTTGTCCTGCGCTGGGAGGCAGGTCAGCCGATTTTCAACCCGGCGTTTTCCGCCTTTATCACCCATTATCATTGCCGGCCCATTGCCTGTCAGCGGGGACGGCCAGAAACGAAGGGCAAGGTGGAGAGACCATTCCAATATATTGAGAAGAACCTCCTTGGTGGTCGCAAGTTTCGGGATCTGGATGACCTGAGAGGTTGTGCCGCATGGTGGTTGCGGGATAAATCCGATCTCCATATCCACGATACCACGGGGCGTCCACCTCTGTTCCTGTTTCTGGAGCAGGAACAGGAAGCATTGCAGCCCTTGCCTCGTCACCCCTATGACTGCGCTGAGGTATATTTACGAGTCTGCAATATAGAAGGGTATATCGAGTTTGAGACCAACCGTTATCCTGTTCCGTACGAATATGTGGCTGATATCCTGACCATGAAAGCCAGTGAACATGAAATCATGATCTATTCGGCAGAGCTTACCCTGCTGGTGAGCCATCAGCGATTACCGACAGGTTCTGTTATCAAGCTTGATGGAACTGGAGTTCACGGCCCCCGTAAGGTTCGTTATGGGCTGGAACCGGTACACGATCAGTTTATCGCCCTTGGCGAGCACTGTCAGAGCTTTCTGGAAGGGCTCAAAGAAAAGCATCCCAGGAATTGCGGTTTTCATGCCAGGTATATTTTACAGCAAAAAGAAAGATATCTCTCTCAGGATATCGATAAAGCCATGGCCCATGCCTGCCTTTATCATGCCTACGACTGCAAGGCCGTTGAACGTATACTCAAGGCAAAGGCGAAAACCCGCACCCTGGAAGCTGTCAGAAATGAAAAGGCGGCTGCTGAGTTGCGTAATACTTTGCCGGAAATCCAGCAGAGGTCACTGGAAGAATATAGCTTTTTGCTGGGAGGATCGAAAACAGATGACAACCGATAAGCTGCAAAGAGTCAAGGAAAGCCTGGATCTCCTGAAACTGGGAACCATAGCCAAAATCCTTGATCATGAACTCTTCAGGGCCGCACAGGAGGAAATCCCGGTTACGGAACTCCTGGAACGATTATTTACTCAGGAGGCCGACTCCCTCATTCAGCGGAGGATCGAACGGCGTATCAAACAGTCGAAACTGCCGGAAAGAAAACTGCTTGCCGACTTTGATTTCCCGTTCCAGAAGGGATTGGACAAGGCCAGAATCATGGAACTTGCCGAACTCGACTTTGTCAGGCGCAAGCAGGGTCTTATTCTCGCCGGTAATTCAGGAACCGGCAAGAGTCATATTGCCAAAGCTCTCCTGCTCATCGGCTGCATGAAAACCTACAGCTGTCGTTATACTACGGCAGCCGACATGCTAAGTGATCTTCTTGCCGGCCTGGCCGATGAGACAATGGATAAAAAACTCAAACGATACCTGTCTCCGGAAATTTTATTGATCGACGAGGTGGGCTTTGATCGCCTTGAGCAGCAAAACGTATATAATGCCAACCTGTTCCACAAGGTGATTGATGGCCGGTATTGCAAAAAAACAACAATTATTACAACGAACATAGACTTCAAGGAGCTGGGAGATTACCTCGGAGATCCCGTCATCACCACCGCACTTGTCGACCGGATGGTACATCATTCCATAATTATCAACATCGAAGGGCCGTCCTGGCGCCTGCATGAGTCCCAACAGCTCAATACTGATTCAGTGTAATACCCACTCTCCTACAGCCTGATTCAAAACGCTGGAGACAGTACCTGTGCGGTCTTGCCTGTCCTCGCCGCCCCCGGTTACCCCCTGCACTCCAGTCGCCCTACGGGCTCCCTCCGTTGCAGGGGGTAACCGGGGGCGTTATCTATCCAGCTGGGTCCACAAATCGGCAACGGCAAGCACAGATGTCTTAAACAAGCAACTTCAGGGCGGGTCAACAGTGTCCATGAAAATGGGTCAGTTTTTTACCGGTGGTAACACGTAGGGCAGGATTTTTCGCCATATAAAGGTTCCGTGGGCTATTTCAAAGTAGTCTCTGGCTGTAGGTGGTGAAATGCCAAGAGTCCTCGCAACATCGGAGTAATTA
>WTAT01000341.1 GCA_013139415.1 Desulforhopalus sp. | reverse complement strand
CAAGGGTCAACATCTCTTCAGCAACGAATCATACAGGAAGTTGATAGGGGGTTGTGCTGTATTCCTTATCCTTTTTTCCTGCTGGTTTTTCTACAGCGGTCTGCAGAAAACGCTGGATGTCATCTGAATGCCCAAGGCCTGCCAACCATGACCCACGACCATAAAAAAGTGTCCTCTAAATATACCTGCAACGAATACCGGGAAGAGATGATTCTTCTTGGCCTGCGACAAAAACTGCTACAATCTGATCTTACCGCCAAGGAGAAAGAGAAGCTCACTAAAGAGATCGCCCGGCTTGAGAAGGCTATTGGTTTCTGAATGGGATTCTGAATTGGTTTCTAAAACCGATACTCCTGATATAAATTGTGAAATATGGAAAAAAGATGATCACTGTTATCATTGCCAACGGAACTCTCGACCATTCCCCGAACCTGGATGCCCTGCTCGAACAGGCAGACCTGCTTATAGCCGCCGATGGTGGTGCCAATCATTGCGCTGAGCTCAGCATCACCCCAGATATCCTCCTGGGCGATCTCGATTCGATCAATCCGGCAATTCTGGCAACCTATGAAAGTGGAGGGGTTGCCATCCATCGCTTCCCAAGACGAAAAGATGCAACAGATCTGGAACTGGCCCTTGATCTTGCAATAGAAAAAGGCGCCCGGGCAATCTGGCTGATAGGTACTCTTGGCGGCAGATGGGACATGAGTCTTGCCAACATTATGCTTGCAGCAAGTGACAAGTATAAAGGTCAGAAAATCTTCCTGCTGGGTCAGGACTGTTCCATGCGAATTATGCATCCAGGTAAGGTATACACAATCAACAGCACGCCTGGGCAAAAGGTCTCCTTCCTGCCACTAAAGAGTGATGTGCACGGTGTTACTTTAAGCGGATTTGAATATCCCCTCACCCATCACACCATCCCTTTCGGCTCCAGTCTTGGAGTTAGCAATATCCTGAAAAATAACAGGGCAACGGTGCAACACACTGAAGGGGTCTTACTCTGCGTTCTCTTTAGTGAGTGAAAAACGATAAGAAATAGCTTTTACGTAACAAACACCCCACAAGGGGGTACTCTTTTTAGTCCCCGTGCTTTGCGGGGGTAAGTGCCTCGAAGGTCTCTCTACGTTCGCTATCTGGAGGTTACTTTAAGTTCCCAACTCCAAAACACTCTTCAGATTTCTTGTTTTTTTGACAGAAAATCTGGAGTAAGGCACTAACCCCGGTAAACGGGAAAATAAGCCAGGATAAGTGCCTTGGTGGTGACTTTAAGGTTCTAATTTCGATACACTCTCCAGATTTCTTGTTTTTTAGGACAGAAAATTTGGAGTAAGGCACTAATAAAGCAATTCCCCTATCCAACCACATTAATACCAACCACATTAATAGAAAAAGGGTCTATTGCCTTCTGGCAACAAACCCTTTTTCGGAAGCTAAAAAGCCTCATCAACAACTTCCCATTATTATAATACATTTAAGAACAGATTTCCAATCTTGATTGCAATTATGTTTTTTGACCACCCGGTTCTTTTGTTGGGCAAAACCCGAATGCAGCTATATGACTGAGTCCTTTGCATTCTTCCACGAGCATAATATCACTCAAAGGAACACTATCGCTAATTGTCAGATAAGTATGCAATGACAGTCAGCGCCAGACCCCTGCAATCTGCTGGCCACAGGTTTTGCAACCACCGTCGGACAGGTTGTTCTGCCTGATACTGAAGCCGTAGCGGCTAATCAACTCAGCGCCACAACCTGGACAGTAGGTATTTTCCCCGCCTTCGCCGGGAATATTACCTTCATACACATAGTGCAGTCCCTCTTCAAGGCCGATTTCCCTGGCCTTGCGCAGGGTGGCCACCGGTGTAGGTTGCCGATCCAGCATCTTATAGGTGGGATAAAAAGCCGTCACATGCCAGGGGATGGTTGGTGAAACCGACTTGACAAACCGGGCCAGATCACGCAACTCTTCAGGTGAATCATTGAGGCCGGGAATAAGAAGCGTGGTCACCTCGACCCAGACCCCGAGTTCATGCATGAGTTTGACGTTATCAAGCACCGGCTGCAACCTGGCCTTGCAGACTTTTTTATAGAAATCATCAGTAAACGCCTTGACATCGATATTGATGCCGTCCAGAAACGGCGCCAGATGGTGGGTCACCTCCGGGCTCATATAGCCATTGCTGACAAAAATATTTTTCATCCCCCGTTCATGGGCAAGCGCGGAACAATCATAGGCGAATTCATAGAAAATTGTCGGTTCCACGTAGGTATAACAGAGACTTGCGCATCCGCTGCTGTGGGCCTCGTCGACCACGGCGACTGCTGTGCGCTCCCTGCCGTTTATCGCACCATTATTAATATGTGGGGCTTGAGATATATCGTAGTTTTGACAGTGGAGGCAGTGGAAGTTGCAGCCGACAGTGGCGATGGAATAGGCCCTGCTGCCGGGCATAAAGTGCAGCATTGGTTTTTTTTCGACGGGGTCAATGCTTTCGGAGATCATTCGACCGTAGACAAGGCTGTATAAGATGCCTCCCTGATTTTCCCGCACCCCACAGATACCGCGTTTCCCTTCTTTTATGTGACAATGATGATT
>WTAT01000394.1 GCA_013139415.1 Desulforhopalus sp. | reverse complement strand
AGTTCACTCTCAGCTTCACCCAGATCAAAAGGAGCCCTGTTAGTCTCAGCAAGAGTACAGGTGAAGAAAATCAGAAAGGACATCGGCATCAAAATATTATGAGAATTGCCTAAAAGGGGGAAAATGTTCCAATGTAATATAGAGCCACTCTGTTGTCGCACAATCTCCATGAGATCCATGGAACCGGCGATCATGACAACAGTAATGGTCGTAATGAGCATTGGGATTTCGTAGGCCACTGCTTGGGATACGGCTCGCACCGATGACATCATGGCATATTTGTTTCGAGAACTCCACCCGGCAAAAACCATGGCCATGCTTCCTGTGGAGGCAAAGGCAAAGATCATCAATACCCCGACATTCATGTTTTTCGCTACAATGGTCTCACTGAAGGGAATGGTCACAAAACTCATAATGGCAGGGAACATTGCAAGAACAGGTGCTACTATAAAGAGTATTTTGTCGGCACCTCCGGGAATAATTAATTGCTTGGCCATCAACTTGATGCCGTCAAGTGGGGGTTGCAGCAGTCCAAAGGGGCCGTTGATGTTTGGGCCAGGACGACGTTGGATCCGTGCAGCTCCTCTTCGTTCAGCCCAAACCAGATAGGCGGCATTGAGGGCTGCGAAACCAATAGCTATCACAACTGCAAAAATGACATTTAGTAGTGTTAAGCTCATAGAATATTTCCTCTTACCTGTCTATCTCGGGAATTACCAGGTCAAGACTTCCCATAAATGCGAGTGCATCCATTATCATCATGCCTCTGCAAGCCTCATCAAATAAGTGCATATTCGAGTAGGTTGGCGAGCGAAGCTTTAGTCGATATGGAATTTTGCCGCCGTCGCTGACAAGCCTGACTCCGAAACTTCCGCGAGCAGTTTCTACAGCCTGATAATAGTCACCGACTGGTGGTTTGATAATTTTGGGTTTTTTCTTCGGCATGACCGGACCGTCGGGCAGTTTATCCAGGCCTTGCTCAATAATTCTCAAGGATTGCTCTATTTCTTCCATTCTTACATTGTATCTGGCAAGTGAGTCACACTCGTGGAAGACAGGAACATCAAAATCAAATTCAGGGTACACCGAATAGGGTTCATTTTTGCGTACATCAAAGTTGATACCGGAACCTCTGGCTACAGCACTGGAGGCACCGTAGTGGCGACACATCTCTTTTGTTAGTGGGGCAATGCCCTCAAGCCTTTTACGGAAAATGACGTTTCCAGTGACAAGCTTATGATATTTTTTTAGAGACTTTCGCATTCGGGGAATAAAACGTCTGGCAGCGGAAATGAATTCATCATCAACATCGTTATACACACCGCCAAATCGGAAGTAACAATAAGTTAGGCGAGATCCTGTTACCCCTTCCAGCATATCAAGGATATGTTCACGATCTTGAAGTGCATACATAAGCGGGCTGAACCCACCTAAATCCATGACGAAGGCACCAAACCAGAAAAGGTGTGAGGAGACGCGATTGAGCTCGACCATGATAGCGCGGATATACTCGGCTCGTTCAGGAACTTCTATCCCTGATGCTTTTTCGACTAGTAGTACATGACCGTGGGAGTAACCAAGGGCGCCAAGGTAATCCATACGGCTAAGATTCATCAGGTACTGAGGATAAGTTTTAATTTCTCCCATCTTCTCATGCATCCGGTGAATATAGCCAATGACGGTTTCGGCATCGACGATATATTCTCCATTCATTTCCATTTTGACTCGGAGTACACCATGAGTCGCAGGATGCTGGGGACCTACATTGAGGATGAAAGTCTCGTCCGCTTGGAGTTCTATTGGAGAATTCATGCCTTGAAATCCTTTAAGAGTGGATGGAAGTCTGCGTCTTCAGGAAGTAGAAGAGGAATGAGATGAGGGTGTCCCTCAAACTTAATTCCAAAAAATTCATGGGTTTCCCGCTCATGCCAGTTAGCACCAGCGTAAATTCCGGTAATTGTTGGTACTGCAGGTTCTTTGCGATCAACCCTTGTTCTTATGACAACACGGCAGAGATCGAAGTCATACCTGGTGAAATCGTATACAACTTCCAACTGGTCTTCTTTTATCCAGTCGACACCGGTTATGCTTTCAATAAAAAACTCTGCATCATCTAGAATCGTGATTGCATCAAGCAATTGGTCAGGAGAGACCTGGGCATCAAGGTGATAACCATGTACAGCGTAATCTCTTTCAACCAGGCCGTTTTCCCGTGGTTCTGCTTTGGGGGCTTTTTTGTCCTCCTCTTCGCCTTCAACTTCTGTAACAATTTCTTTTGGTTCTGGCGCTGGAAAGAGCTTTTGGAGGGCCAATTTTGTCTTTTCACAAATCATTTTGCTATGCTCCAAGAACTTTAAAAATTCTGAAATGGGCGGTGTTGAAAAGGTTAATACGAGGCCTGGAACTTAGGCAGCCTCTGGGTCTTTCCATCTTTTCCAGTCGGACACGAGATGCTCAAGTTCGATTATTCCCTGAAGAAGCGCTTCAGGACGGGGTGGGCAACCCGGTACGTATACATCGACAGGAAGAAATTCATCAGCGCCAAGAATGATACTGTACTGACCTTCAAAGGCAAATGGTCCTCCGGAAATGGCACAGTTACCAAGGGCCATTACCCACTTGGGTTCTGGCATCTGGTCGTAAAGGGTCTTGATTCCTGGCATCATTTTTTTGGTGATGGTGCCGGCGACGATCATGACATCACTTTGTCTGGGAGACGGACGAAAGACTTCCGCACCGAAGCGAGACATGTCAAACCTGGCACAGCCTGTGGCCATCATCTCAATGGCACAACATGCAATACCAAAGGTCAGGGGCCATAAAGAGTTGGCCCGACCGATGTTTATCAGTTTATCTGCGAGTGCGAATTGAACTATCGACGAAGGTATGTTTTTCGTTCCCACTTAAATACTCCCTTGATCCATGCATAAACTATGGCGAGTGATAATATTCCTACAAAAATAAATATTTCAACAAAATCACGTATTGAAGATGCAAAAATAGCATCGTTGTATGCAAGCGCTACAGGGAATAGGAAGAGAACGTCTACGTCGAATGCTAAGAAGATGAGAGCGTAAAGATAGAAGACGACCCCATAACGAATCCAACTGTCACCGATGGGGTCCATGCCACATTCAATAAATTGAAGAGCTTTATTGTTGATTTGCCTGGTCTTGAGGGGCATCAAAAGGTAAACAATGGCAATTGGGCCAAGCGCGAATGATAGTCCGCCAATCGTGAATGCAGCTATCCAGAGAACTTGCTCAGGGTAGAGAAATGCAGTGAGTTGTTGTTCCATACTGATTCCTTGTCCGATTGTATTGTTTAAACTAATACAATGCTACCAAGTAACATCTTAGTTGGTTAACATTTTCCGCTGTTCAAATTTGCGACTCATCATAAATGTTTGTGATAAGCGTGTCAACAAGAAATTCATTTATGTCCCACATTTAGTCGATCTCAACTGAATGGCTATTCACTCGAAATCCTTGATGTAAAAAGACTTGTTAAACTTTTCATAAATGCTATATTGACTGAAAATGACCTAAGTAATAAAGATGAAAAGTATCAATGAAAGTGATTGGAGAAAAAGAGAGGTATTATGTCTATTACCCTGAGACAATTAGAAATATTTATAGCTGTAGCTGAAACGGCCCAGGTCACCAAAGCCAGTAAGAAGCTGTTTGTTACACAGTCAGCGGTCAGTATGGCTTTGGCAGAATTGGAAAACCAGTTAGGTGGTTCACTGTTTGACAGGCATGGCAGAAGTCTTTTGCTCAATGCCAGGGGAAGATTCCTGCTTCCTCTTTCAAAAGATATTACTGGTCAGGTAAGTAATATAGAGACCATCATGTCGGAGCGTAATGATAAGCTCGAAGGCAGTATTGAAATTGTTGCTAGTACGACGCTTGGTAATTATATCCTGCCGTATCTCATTGGTGCTTTCAAAAAAGTACATCCAAATGTTCATGTTAATTTGTTGGTGTTTAACACGAGGTACGCTGAAAAACTTGTTTTTGATAAAGAAGTGGATGTTGGTTTTGTTGAAGGTCCTCTCACGGGAAGAGATGAAGTGCAGTGGCGTCCGTGGTTTGAAGATGAATTGGTCGTGCTTTGTGGACCGACTGACCCCTTGGCTCATAATGAAGTTTTTGATATCGATCAGGATCTGAAAGGCAAAAAATGGATAATGCGTGAAAGTGGATCTGGTACCGCTGCCTCTGTAAGAGAACGTTTCGGTAAATATATGGATGATGTTAATGTTGTAATGGAGATGGGACATCCTGAAGCTGTGAAACGGGCTGTCGAGTCAGGAGCGGGAATAACCTGTCTATCTGCTCTTAGTATCTGTCGTGAGGCTGAAAATGGATGGTTGAAGAGCTTAAAGGTTGAGGGGCTGGACATGAAAAGACAGCTCAAAATAATTCAACGAAAAGATACGGAAATCAGTGAAGCCCTTACGGAATTTCTATCCTTCTGTGATGTAATGACGATTTGTGATGACTCGAGGATATGTCTCTCTTCTCCCTGGAAACTGCAGTCACTTCTCGCAAGACATTCCGCCATGAAGAAATAGACTTCGTGAAATTATCCTGGCACTAATCCCGTTTCTCGGGGTTAGTAGATGACCTCTTTTAGAAATAAGCCATGGGCAGGTGCTGTTGCAGGGGCCCTGGTTCTATCCTTGGCTTTTAGGATTTTATAAAATTCCTCAGTTGATAGTCTTCCCCGTCCCACCACAAGAAGCGTCCCCATAATATTTCGGACCATGTTGCGCAGGAAACCATCGCCGGTAAACTGAAAAATAAGCTGGAAAGGTGGTTCTTCGATCAGCTCAGCTTTGTAAATAGTTCTCACAGCCCCACGCCCGGAACAATTATTTTTGTCCCTGGAACCACTATTTTCAAACGAAGCAAAATCATGGGTGTCTTCAAGCAGTTCTAGGCAATCCTTTACCTTTGGTAAATTTAGCTCGCCGGTAACATGTACGCTGTATAATCTCAGGTGCGGGGGGTGTATTTTGCCGATATATATATAATACTGATAGCGTTTACCCGTGGCGGAATAGCGTGCATGAAAATTAAGGCCAACATCATCGACACTAAAAACCCGAATGTCTCCGGGAAGCATTGAATTCAATCCGCGTAAAAAATCATCACAGGAGAGTGCTGAGCTGGTTGCGAAGTTGGCAACCATTTCTTTGGCATGGACGCCGGCATCAGTTCTGCCAGCGCCGTGCAAGGCTGTTTTTTCGCCGGTCATCAGGGTGAGACGGCGCTCAATTTCACCCTGAATGGTGGGAGTGTCCAACTGGCGCTGCCAGCCACTGAAATCAGTGCCATCATAGCTGATAGTCAATTTGATATTGCGAAGGCCGAGGGACATTGTCGAATAACTCTGGGTGATTATTGGAAATTCATGGAAACAGTGGCACCATGCTAAGCCCGGTGGTCTCTGCAAGTCCGTACATCAAATTCATATTCTGTACGGCTTGTCCCGAGGCACCTTTGACAACGTTGTCGATTGCTGACATAACAATTATCCTGTTGGTTGCAGGATCAATTTTGTAGGAAATGTCGCAGAAATTTGAACCTCGGACAAATTGCGTTGACGGAAACGAATCTTCGCCAAGTAACCGTACAAACGGCTCGTTCTGGTAATGATTGCGGTAGAGTGTGTCAATTTTCTCACGATCAAAGCCTGGAGCCAGTGATGCGTAGACAGTGCTCAAGATGCCCCGGGAGATGGGAAGCAGGTGCGGGGTGAAAGAGATACGTACCTCAGCCCCGGCAAGAACGGTAAGTTCCTGCTCTATCTCGGGTGTGTGCCGATGAGCTCTACCAACCTTGTAAGGCTTGAAACCGTCATGTACCTCACAAAAAAGCGATCCTGTCTGGGCTACACGGCCGGCACCAGATGTGCCAGATTTAGAGTCGGCAATAATGGTTTGCGCCTCTATGGCACCGGCCTTTAATAATGGAGCCAGTCCCAGGATGATCGACGTTGGGTAGCAGCCGGGATTGGCAACAAGCCTGCTTCCGCTAATCCGGTTCCGGTAGAGTTCGGGAAGCCCATAGGTCGCTTCATTAAGAAATTGGCTGGAAGAGTGCGCTTGATACCACTCTTCATAGACCAAAACATCACGGAGCCGAAAGTCAGCAGATAAATCGACAACCTTTTTGCCTGCGGCAAGCAGACCGGGTACCAGGTCCATTGCAGTTTTATGTGGAACAGCGGTGAAAAAGAAATCGGCTTTATCGCACAGTTCTGCAACAGAGAGGTTCTCGCAGATAATATCGACCTTCCCCCTCAGGCTCGGAAAGATTTCGGAAAGTGGGCGTCCTGCATGTTGTCGTGATGTCGCAGCAGTAATTCTAACTTCGGGGTGGTTGCAGAGTATTCTGGCGAGTTCGGCACCGGTGTATCCTGAAGCACCTACAATTCCAACGTTGATCATGGTTGGGTGTCTCCTTGGAAAAATATTGTGTTCCTTGAGTGAACTAACCCCGGTAAACGGGAAAATAAGCCGGGATAAGTGCCTTGGAGGTAACTTTAAGTTTACAATTACAATACACTTTTCAGATTTCTTGCTTTTTATGACAGAAAATCTGGAGTAAGGCACTAAAAGAAAAAAGGGGAATAACAGCTGAACTGTTATTCCCCTCAAAACCAAAAATGCTGCCGCGTGTCTATTGTTCAGCTGACCCCGAGAAATGGAAAATAATTCAGGATTAGTGCCTTTAGCAGATTCTTTCTTACTTTTTTCGGCACCCCTTTTTGAGGGCCGAATAACAAGATAAGAATTTCTAAGGTTCTAAAAAACGCTTTCAGTGCAGTCTTAACGTTTAGAAAACTGGAACTTAGCGCGCGCGCCTTTCTGGCCGTATTTTTTCCGCTCTTTCTCTCGCGGATCACGAGTAAGCAGGCCGGACTGTTTTAGCGGCAGTCTAGCGTCCGGATTGGTTTCAAGCAGCGCCTTTGAAATGCCATGGGATAATGCATCAACCTGGGCAGATTTACCCCCACCTCTCAAAGTGGCAACGACATCGTACTGCTCCAAAGTTTCTGTTACTTTGAAAGGTTTGACGATTTTTTGGCTTTTGAAAATCTGGCCAAAATAGGCTTTGGCTTCCAATTTATTGACTATTATCTTACCTGTTCCAGGTGTAAGCCATACCCTGGCAACTGCAGTCTTTCTTTTTCCTGTGGCATAAAAGCGATCTTGAGCCATATTTGTATTCTCCAAGATTAAATATCTAATTCAGCAGGCAGCTGAGCTGCATGGGGATGATTTTGTCCTGCGTATACCTTCAGCTTTTTCAATTGAGCACGGCCAAGCTTGTTCTTTGGCAGCATACCCTTTACAGCTTTGATGATAAGGTCTGTTGGATGTTTTTCCAGAAGTTCTTTAGCAGAAGCTTCCTTGATTCCACCAATCCAACCGGTGTGGCGATAGTATTTTTTGTCGTTCAATTTGTTGCCTGTGAGATGGATTTTCTCAGCGTTGGTAACAACTATAAAATCGCCATTGTCGATAAAAGAGGAAAAAGTCGGCTTGTGCTTACCTCGCAATCGGGTGGCGATTTCTGATGCCAAACGGCCCAGGACCTTGTTCTCTGCGTCGACAACGTACCATTTTCTCTCGATCTCGTTGACTGGGGCAAGATAGGTTTTCATTATATCCCTCAAATGGTCGATCATTTAATAAAAAAAGGCCCGAACGTTGTCGAACCTTTTGTGCATTATAGTGGAGCGGGAAACGAGATTCGAACTCGCGACGTCAACCTTGGCAAGGTTGCACTCTACCACTGAGTTATTCCCGCTCATTTAGTTTTTTCGTGTCAAAACTGCGATGTATATACAAGGTCTACAACCGAGTGTCAATTAAAAAAATCCCTTGAGATAAGTTTCATATTATAAATATTTTCTTCTGGAAAGTCACGAAAAATAGAGATGGTTTTGTTAGTATATAGTATATTGTTGTACTTGGATTGAATCTATGTTTTCGGATTTCTTAAACATATCCTTGTGCTCTAACCGGAAACGAATCGGTTTTTATTTTTTGTGAATACTATGGTGATACAAAATAATATGGAAAGAAAGAGTTCTATCGCTAGAAAAACTGCGGAGACCGACATTGAGATACAGCTCGATCTTGATGGCTCTGGTAAAAGTGAAATCAACACTGGTGTTCCGTTTTTAGATCATATGCTCACTCTCTTTAGTGTTCATGGTTTTTTTGATCTCTATGTCAGAGCCGAAGGGGATACTGAAGTTGATGAGCATCACACGGTTGAAGATATTGGCATCTGTCTTGGCCAGGCAATAGCCCGGGCGCTGGTGGATAAAGGTGGCGTGGCCCGTTATGGCAGCAGCTATTTACCTATGGATGAAACCCTTGTGCGGGTAGTTGTCGATATTTCAAATCGACCATTCCTGCACTATGATGCCATGGTGACTGAACAAAAACTTGGTACCTTCGATACAGCTCTTGCAAAAGAGTTCTTCCGTGCAGTTAGTCAACATGGTGGCCTCACTCTGCATATAGATCTTTTGCATGGTGAAAACGGCCATCATGTAATTGAGGCTATATTTAAGGGGTTTGGGCGTGCGATGAATAGTGCGACGACCGAAATAGAGATGAAAGGTGCACTCTCCTCCAAGGGATGTCTGTGATTTGTTTACAATTTGTCATGGTCAAAATTGTGCTGTTCCTCAACCTCTCAACCTATAGGTAAATTTGTGATAGATAAAATTGTTAGACTAGTTTTTTTGTATGGTTGTGCTGTTGTTTTGCTTTCATCTTGCTCATCCCAATCCGGCAGTGTTGCTAACAGGCAGATTCAGGCACCCATAGAGCCGCTTTCCTGTGTCGCTGTCCTACCAGCCAGGACATCTGTCGACCAGGATGAAACCGTTGTTTTTGCAGAGGCTAATGCTCTTGAACAAGGAGCCAGCTATGCCACCGATATAATCAAACGTGAACTGAAAGAAAATCCCAAGGTTCGTTTCCTGACTTCCAATCAGGTTACGGCTCTTGTGCCTGAGGTTTCCGGTGGAATATCTGGGACTGTTGCTGCGCTTGGGCAAAGACTCAACTGTGATGGTGTGTTGCAGACTACTGTGCGTCGCTACACTCAGCGCGAAGGGACCGAATATTCAGTTGATTCACCGGCTTCAGTGGAATTTTTTATGATATTGAGGGATTCAGCTAACGGTAATGTTCTCTGGTCCGCTGATTTTAGGGAAGAGCAGGAATCATTTCTGAGTAATATCTTCTCTTTTAATAAAGCAAAGAGCAGAGGTTTTAAATGGATTACTGTCGAGGAGCTTTTGGAGCAGGGAATTAAAGAACGGCTGGATGAATGCCCATACCTTAAATAGCTGATCTGTCACTTTTTTCAGTGGGGGGCTTTATAAACCTGCGGCATTGTATCATTACATGCCGCAGGTTTTATTTTGTTCTACTTGCCTGGTCTTTCGATCCTAGTTGCCCGCTATTATACTTACTATGAAAATTGGGTACAAATTACCTGCCAAATTAAATAGAAAAATTGGCCAGGCGATGCACGACTTTTCCATGTTTTCAGAAGGCGACCGGGTTCTGGTTGCTGTTTCCGGCGGCGTTGATAGCTTAACCCTTGCCTGTGTTCTCAAAATATGGCAAAGCAAAGCGCCAATACAGTTTGATCTTACTGCACAATATATAGATCATGGCTTTTGGAGAAGACAAGCTGGTGCTGCTGATCCGGTTGAAGCCATTGGCAGGCAACTTCAAAGATTGTCTCAGGATTTTGAGGTTGCAGAAGAGTGGGCAATTAATGAAGGCGACCGGACATGCTTTCTATGCTCTAGAAATAGGCGAAGTCAGCTCTTTGATCTTGCCCGTGAGAAAGGGTATAACAAAATTGCCCTGGGGCATCATAAGGACGATCTCATCGAGACCTTCATGCTGAATGCTGTCTATAGTGGTAATATCTCAACCATGGTACCAAAACAGGATTTATTTGGCGGCACCCTTTCTATTGTACGGCCGATGGCATATCTTGAAAAGTATGAGGTCTGTCAGATCGCCGCCGGATTGAAACTTGAGATAGTGAAAAATCTTTGTCCTCTCTCAAATGATACCAGACGTGAAAAAGTACGAAATCTATTGCAAGCCCTTTACCAAGATGAACCGGCGGCCAAGAATTCACTGTTCGCAGCTCTGTCAAATGTAAGAATTGATTATTTATTATGAAAACCCACGCAGATTGCCTCCCCTGTTTACTCCGACAGGCACTCCAGGTGGCTCGCATCAATAACTGTTCTGAAGCCCAGCAACTCCATATTCTTCAAGCTGTGTCTTCTGTTATTGCCGGACTGGACCTCATGAAAAGTCCACCTGCCAGCGCACATCCGATATACCAAAAAATAGCAGAAATCACCGGCTGTGAAGATCCATATTACGAGAAAAAATTAGAGAGTAATGAACAGGCCATGAGGATTATTCCCGGCCTGCGGCAGGAGATATGGGGGACGGACCATGAACTATCATTGGCGGTACGTTTTGCCATAGCCGGAAATATTATCGACTACGGCGCTTTCGAGACTTTTGATATTGAAGCAGCTCTGGAACGCTGTCGTGCTGCCAAGCTGGCTGTTGACCACTTTCCACAGTTCTTTGATGCGATTGGACGGCTTGTAAAAGGGAGTAAAGTTCTTTATTTGACGGATAACTGCGGTGAAATAATTTTTGACTCACTGCTGGTGGAATATCTCCATAGACGTGGTTTTGATATTACTATCGCAGTCAAGGACGGACCCATTATTAACGATGCACTTTTAGAGGATGCCCTCGCCGCCGGGTTGGACAAGTATGGTCGGATTATCACCAACGGCGGCAGATTTCCCGGAACAGAGTTAGGGGAATGTTCCCGGCAGTTCCTGGGATTTTTCAATGCGGCGGACATGGTGATTGCCAAAGGACAGGGAAATTTTGAGAGTTTATCTGAGGTGGACAGGGAGGTCTTTTTTCTCCTGACCATCAAATGTGCAGTCGCAGCACAGCATATGGCCGAGCTCAGCGGAGTAAATCCAGATCAGCTTACAGGTAAAGGTGAAATGGCGGTATACTATTCCGGCCCCGGTAAACGGGAAAATAAGCCGGGACTCATTTCAGTGCCCCCTAGAGGGGTATAAGTGCCTTTCGCAAATTATTTTCTTGTTTTTTATACCCGTTAAGCGGGCACTAAGAAGAGCACCCCTCAGGTAAGCGACAGACTCCGAGGGGGTACTGAAAAGAGTGAACGAAAATAATTTGTAAGGCACTAACACCGGTAAACGGTAAATAAGCCGGTATAAGTGCCTTGGTGATTTCTTTAAGTTTCTAATTTCAATTCACTATCCAGATTTCTTGTCTTTTATGACAGGTTTTCTGGAGTAAGGCACTAAAAAGAAAACATGAATTGGTGGCTATAATGAAGACACGCATTAAAAATATTCTACAGGCTAAACCCGTGGGACAACATGTCTCTGTTGCCGGTTGGGTTCGTACCAAAAGAGATACCGGCAGCTTTTCGTTTATTGAGGTTAATGACGGCTCCTGTCTGGCCAATCTGCAGATAATTGGCGACGAAAAGTTGGAAAACTATGAGTCGGAGATTAAACAGCTATCGACTGGCACAAGTGTCATGGTTGAGGGTGTACTGCAGGAATCGCCGGCCAAGGGGCAGGACGTTGAATTACATGCCACTCGTTTCAGGGTCATAGGTAAAGCTGATCCCGAAACATATCCCCTCCAGAAAAAACGTCATTCCTTTGAATTTCTGCGTGAACTTTCTCATCTGCGGCCAAGGACTAATGCCCTTGGGGCAGTCGCCCGTGTTCGCTCACGGCTATCCTATGCGGTGCATAAATTTTTTCAGGAGCGTGAATTTGTGCAGGTGCATACCCCCATCATAACCACCAGCGACTGTGAAGGGGCCGGGGAAATGTTTCAGGTTACAACAGGGCTGGAAAAAACAAAAGCAGAGCATTTCTTTGGTCGATCGGCAGGGCTTACCGTCAGTGGACAACTACAGGCTGAGGTGTATGCTCTTGCTTTGGGTGATGTATATACCTTTGGGCCGACATTCAGGGCGGAGAACTCAAATACTTCCAGGCATCTTTCTGAGTTTTGGATGCTGGAGCCGGAAATGGCCTTTTGCGACCTGCAAGGTAATATGGAGATTGCCGAGGAGATGCTCAAATATCTTCTGAGTGATGCAATGACCAACTGTCCTGAGGATATGCTGCTTTTCGACAAATTTATAGAAAAGGGACTGTTGAAAAAACTCCAGGGGATTGTCGATAAAGAGTTTGCCCATATAACCTATACCGAGGCGGTAGAGAGGCTGAAAAAGGCCAAGAAAAAGTTCGAATATCCAATCGATTGGGGACGGGATCTGCAGTCGGAACACGAGCGTTATCTCTCAGAAGATGTTTTTCAGTGTCCGATAACCGTCACAGACTACCCAGCATCCATCAAACCATTTTATATGCGAGTCAACGATGACAATAAAACTGTTGCGGCAATGGATATTTTAGTACCTGGCATCGGTGAAATCGTCGGTGGCAGTCAACGTGAAGAACGATACGATGTGCTTGAATCACGGATGATTGAAGCGGGAATCGATCTGGCTGACTATAGTTGGTATATGGATCTTCGCCGATACGGATCGGTCCCCCATTCAGGGTTTGGCCTTGGTTTTGAACGTTTGGTTCAGTTTGTGACCGGCATGGCCAATATCCGTGAAGCTATAGCGTTTCCTAGAACACCTGGCTCCGCTCCCTGTTAATAAAAGGTTGGTATACTGTGTATATTTTGCGGAGGAAGGCTGTTGAGTAAGGAGCCCGGTGTACAGAAGATGTTTGATGCCATTGCCGGTCGTTATGATCTCATGAACCGGG
Source organism: Desulforhopalus sp. (assembly GCA_013139415.1). Classification (GTDB taxonomy): domain Bacteria; phylum Desulfobacterota; class Desulfobulbia; order Desulfobulbales; family Desulfocapsaceae; genus Desulforhopalus_A. The sequence continues at coordinate 11,683 of WTAT01000394.1, read as the reverse complement.
TGATGACCATGGGGCAGGATCAGAAGTGGCGCAGGTTTGTGGTCAATATGGCTGGCGATCCAGGTGATGGTTTGTCGCTTGACCTGGCCACCGGAACCGGTGATATCGGTGCCTTGATGACCGACATCCACCCCCAGGCGATTGTGGTGGGGGGGGATTTTTCGCTGAATATGCTGAAAGAGGCGAAAAAACGGTTTTCTGATAAGCAGATATACTGGCAGGCCTGCGATGCTAACTTGCTGCCTTTTGGTGATGACACCTTTGAGTCGGTGACCTTCGGTTATTTGCTCAGAAATGTGGATGATGCCCTAAAAGTATTAGAAGAAGTGCGCAGGGTGCTGAAGCCAGGTGGGAAGGTGGTTTGTTTGGACACAACACCCCCTGCCAAAAATTTTTTTTATCCCTTTGTGCGATTTTATTTCCGTTTCGGCATTCCAGTTTTGGGCAGGCTAATTGCCAATGATGAGGCGGCGTATGCTTATCTGACCGGCTCTACCATGGATTTTTACAATGCGGAACAGTTGGCTCGACTGTTTTCCGACGCCGGCTATGTGAATGTCGGCTATAAAAAGTTTATGCTTGGAACTATTGGCATTCATTGGGGAGAAAAGTGATGACTGAAAAAACCGCCTTTTGTCCGGCTGAGCTGCCTGTATATCCTTCTCTGGAAACACTTTTTACATTTCTGGTAAACAGTGTCAGGTTGTACAGCGAAAACGATGCCTACATTTATAATGTTGGTGAGAAAGAGCACCGGGTAACCTACAGCAAATTATTTGAAGATGTTCTTTTGCTGGCTAAGGCTTTTCGTCGTCGTGGAGTGGGTCATGGAGACAAGGTCATGGTGCTTTCGGATAATCGGTATGCCTGGATTGTGACTGATCTGGCTCTAATGTCCTTTGGTGGCGTCAATGTTCCCCGGGGCTCTGATACTCCGACCCAGGAACTGGAATTCATCATCGAGCATTCAGAAAGTAGTTTTCTGGTTATTGAAACAGATAAACTTTTGGAACGACACGGCGATTTCATTAGAGACTGCAAACAGTTAAAGTCAGTTTTTGTTATGACGGGGCCTGCGAAGCACTCTCTGTTCAGTAATGTTTTTTCTTACAATGATCTGCTTAGTGACCGGCGTTATACCAAAAAAGATGTTGAAAAATTCCTGGTAGAGGGTGAGAACATCACTCCTGAAGATCTGCTTACGATCATTTACACCTCGGGAACAACCGGGATGCCGAAAGGGGTCCAGCTATCCCACGCAAATATCATGCACAATGTGAAGGTGGTGCCGGAGGTCATTCAGCTGACAGAAAACGATAACTGGCTTTCTATTCTGCCAAGTTGGCATATCTTTGAACGTACTGCAGAATATGTTGCGCTTGCCAAGGGAACCACCCTCGTATATTCCTCGATTAAAACGTTTTCCCAGGATTTAGAAAAATATAAACCTACTCTGGTGGCAACTGTGCCTCGTGTCTGGGAATCCCTTTACTCAAAGGTGCAGATGGCGGTAAAGAAGAAAGGAGTTGCTGCCAGCCATCTTTTTAGCGCCATGGTTTGGGCCTCTTCCGCATATCGCCGAAATAAGCGAAAGGCGCTCGGAAGAATGCCGGTCTTTGATTCAGGTGAGACTCTAACAAGATATTTTGAAATAATCGCAGCTTCCGTCAAGATGGCTCTGCTGTATCCCCTCTATGCCCTTGCTAATAAAAAACTGGCTATGGTCAGGCAACGATTCGGTGGCCGATTACGTCTAGCCATTAGCGGTGGCGGTACACTCGCTAGCTATCTTGAGGAGTGGATAGATGCAGTCGGGATACGTATTGTCAATGCCTACGGCATGACTGAATGTTCACCGGCTATAGCCGGACGAGGTGTTACATGCAGGACCTACGGTACCGTTGGTCCGCCCGTTGCCTGGACTGAACTTCGGGTTGTCTCAGATGAGGGCAAACTGCTGCCTCCTGGTAAGGAGGGGACAATTGAGGTACGTGGTGCACAGGTGACCAAAGGTTACTATCGTGATGAGGAAGAAAACCGCAAATCTTTCACCTCGGATGGCTTTTTCAAAACTGGCGATCTTGGCATGATGACCACCAAAGGCGAACTGATGGTCACCGGGCGGACAAAGGAGATAATTGTACTGTCCAGTGGAGAAAATATTGATCCGACCAAGATCGAAAATGCCCTGACCATGTTACCGTTTATCCAGGAAGCTCTTCTGGTTGGTCATGACAAGAAAGCTCTTGGTGCTCTCCTGGTCCCGAATATTGAAGAGTTGAAGGAGTATGTGGCCAATAAAATGAGTGGGATTAAAAAAGAAACAGGGGAATTGCTCACCGATGTGAAGGTTCTGGATCAGATTCGAAATGATATGAACCGGATTCTCCGCCCTAAACAGGGGTTTAAACCCTATGAAAAACTTCAGGGTATTATCTTCCTCGATAAAGAATTCAAGCTAGGGGAAGAACTGACCAATACCCTGAAAAAGAAAAGGCATGTCATTGAAAAGAAATATCGCCAGATAATCAATGATCTGCTGCACTAATGGGTACTTTGAAAAAATTGACCATAACGCAGATATTGGAAGAAAAAGCAATTTTTCAAGTTAGCCTAAAAATCATATTTTATCCAGCTCATTAATCGTTCGGCAGTAATCGATTGTCGAGCCGTTCATCTCGAAATGGTTGGGCCGCTCCTGTTGGCAGGGCAAGCTGGCCAGTGTCAGGCCCAGACTCCCTGATGGATCGAAGATGATGATGTTTTTTATCCGCTGGGTGGTTGTCAGATCCAGGAGGATGGCTGAAAGACTTCCGCCTTCCTTGTCGCTAATCGTATCAAAACGGATGAAGGCCGGTTTGCACTTCTCTGTGATTAACCGGCGGAGTTCATCCCCAAAATTTTCCTCAGTTTCCTTGGAACCGATAATCGCTGCTGCTTCTGAAACTTTATCCTGTATCTCTATATTATCTCCTACCCGAATATCCCCACCTTCTAAAACTACGCCGAAAATACCTTCTCTAGGCATAACGCAATCCCCGGCCTGATGGTAGATGGCGCAACGGGCATGGCAAATTTTTCCAAGTTGGGAAATGACCAGTTCCGACCTGCCTATCATCAGGTGGGTTCCAACCCTGAGACTGGTCAGGTCGAGTCCCTCTGTTGTTATATTTTCGGCAAAATTCCCGGCAACTACATCGAGACCCTTAGCTCGCATGGTCTCGATACTTTCCTCTGCCAGAAAGCTCACCTGACGGTGCCATTTTCCCGCATGGGCATCGTCTTCCAGCCCGAAATTAGCGATAAGTTTAGTGGACTCGATGTTTTTTTTTCGTATTCCTTTTCGATCACTTATGGAGATTGCCTTTATTTTGTACACTTTATTCCCTCGAAATTATAACTTATATAAACCTTAACACCGGTAAACGGTAAATTAGCCGGCATAAGTGCCTTGGTCGATCATTTGGATTTTCTAATTCCAACCCGATCTGCAGATTTCTTGTTTTTTGCACCCCTCAAGGGGGTATTGAACTGAATGACAGGCTTTCTGGAGTAAGGCACTAGGTACCACATTGTGTCCTGAGACAATATCGTGTATCTCAAAATTGTCAAACCTCAAATTAAAGCTAATAAAAAATAGAGAGACGAAAGTGGGAGAGAGGATGGACGAAAGGAAAAAGATTACATTGAGAGAAGGAGCTATGGTACCGATATGTAGAACCAGTTGTTATTCAGTAAAAATTTGATGCAGCTGATGTCGCTGTTTATAACCAGTTTGGGCCAGCGGTGTATCCAGCCACACAGAGTGTTAGTGTACAGCGAATTGCGAATTTGTAACCTATGATATTGTGGAAATTTTACGTGTAAAGCGAATAGTTCCTTAATAATTATTATCACACATCACCAAGGAAAGGTTTGATGGAGACATTTAGGACGTATGACCTAGGAGGTTGTCCGAGAAGTATATCAGCCAAGTTTTTTTGTCACCTGACTGACTATGGTCGATTTTTCGCAATGTGCCCCTATCTTGGGATTACAATCAAGAAGAATCGTCATGACTTTATCTGCAGTTCTAAAGCATCCGACATCCTCCAGCCTTGACAGCAGGTCGGACATTAATTTGCTAAACTCCTCGCATTTTGCATAGTCAGAAACAGCACGATCGTGCAGTGCGCATGCTTTCTCTAAATCTCTCTTAATATCCTCTGGTAGAACTTCAGCTGTAAGTCCGGTAGATTCCAAAATGTCTATATTCCTCTACTGTATAAAATGGTTTTTGTTAGGGGGAACTGCTATCAAGATTTCACTTAAGGCATGCAAAAAAGTCAGCCCAAGTACCCCGCAGGAAGTGTCAAAATTTATAATAAGTACTTTTTACAAAATGATAACTTTTGTTGGAAAACACATGGAGAAATTTCTTAGTTATTTCTATATGAAATACTATAGTTACGGCGGTGATGTTTACGATTGAACAAAAAAATAATCATCAGTATTGATGAGTCTGTTGATTTAGTGAGGTTTTCGTTTAAGATCAAGGCATATGAAAAAAATAACCGGAGACATATAGTCGATATCTCGGAGTCTCGTTCCTCGCTTACCGGAGGATTATTTTTTTCATATAACGCGGAGGTCGGGCGAAAACACAGTAAATCAACGGGCTCATAAATCAACAGCTGAAAAAGAAGCCGTAGAATCTTAAGAGGTTAAAAACATGCCAGTGAAAATTACTACTCTTATAGAAAATAATCCCGGTGAGCATCTCGGACTGAAATTTGAGCATGGACTATCTTTTTTTATTGAAAAAGATGAATATAGAATTCTCTTTGACACTGGTCAGTCCGGGGCGTTTATCGCAAATAGTAAACAGCTCAAGGCAGATCTGGGTTTTCTTGACTTTGTCGTCTTGAGTCATGGCCACTATGACCATTCCAGAGGACTGAGATTTCTTGCTGAGGTTACAACCGACTTCAAACTGATAATGGGGCAGGGGTTTTTTGATGAGAAGTATGGAGTTAAAAATAATACCTCAGAATATTTAGGAAACAATTTTGATGAACAGTTTCTTGCCGATCAAAAAATAGCTTATCAATTTGTTGACCAGCAACTCACTGAACTCCTGCCAAATGTCTACGTGGTAACAGGGTTTCCCAGAATTCATGAGGATGAAAAAATTAATCCTCGATTTATGGTTAATCGAAACGGTATATTTCAAGCCGATTGCTTTGATGACGAAATTCTCCTGGCGATAGACAGCTCAGAAGGTCTGGTTGTCATACTTGGCTGTTCTCATCCTGGTATGAAAAATATGCTGGATTCTGCTGTAAATCTCCTCAAACGTCCTCTCTATGCCGTAGTAGGGGGAACACATCTCGTCGAATCCAGCAAAAGCAGCCTGCAGATGTCCATGGATTATTTGCAGAGTGATACGTTGAAAGTTATTGGCGTTTCACATTGTACGGGAAAGGTTGCCATGGACCAGCTTGAAGCTTCAAATGATCGTTTTTACCTCAACAGAACTGGAAGTACCTTGCTGATTTCATAGCAACATATCGCTGGCTAATGGGTTGCAACTTTGAAAGAACAAATTGTTGATATGCGGGAGAAAGCCATCGAAATATTCCAGGCAGGCCTGCAGGCCGTTGCCCCCGGGGCAGCAATTAAGAGCTTTTGTCAGCTTGATGGCGAAATCCTGCAAGTTGACGGACAAAGTTATGATTTAAGCCTGTTTAAGAATATTTATGTTTTAGGGGCCGGCAAAGCTGGTGCCTCGATGGCCCAGGCTATAGAAGATATTTTGGGTGGCCGTATTTCAAAGGGAATTATCACGGTCAAATACGGACATCTTGAAAAACTACACAAGATCAAAACCCACGAAGGGGGACATCCGGTCCCTGATGAAAACGGTTACAGAGGGGCACAGGCAATATTTCGCTTAGCCTCAAAAGCCGATAAGGATACTCTGGTAATCTGTCTTATTTCCGGAGGTGGCTCTGCCCTTATGCCTCTGCCGGTTGATGGCGTCACTCTTGTAGATAAACAGCAAACCACCAAAGTTCTGCTTACTTGTGGGGCCACCATTCATGAAATCAATGCAGTGAGAAAACATCTTTCTCTTATAAAAGGTGGTGGACTGGCCAGGGCTGTTCATCCGGCAACCCTGATCACCTTAATTTTATCGGACGTTGTCGGCGACGATCTGGATAGTATTGCCTCTGGGCCTTGCGTCTGTGATTCAAAAACATTTGCAGATTGCAAAGCGATATTTAAAAAATATTCAATAGAGGATGAGATTCCCGCCAATGTGCTGCAACACATTGACTTGGGGCTGGCCGGTAAGGTCGCTGAAACGACTAAAGCAGGGCAGTCCATCTTTGACGCGACCCGGAATATTATTGTTGGAGGTAATTTCAAAGCCTTGCTCAAGGCAAAAGAAAAAGCTGATGAGCTGGGCTATAATACCTTGTTACTCTCTTCGATGATCGAAGGGGAAACCCGCGATGTCGCCGCAAACCATATAGCTATTGCCCGGGAAATTCAATTGCATGGCTATCCCGTTAAGAAACCAGCCTGCCTGCTTTCTGGCGGCGAAACGACGGTGACAATCAAGGGTACGGGAAAAGGGGGAAGAAATCAGGAATTCGTCCTGGCCGCTGCGCTTAAAATGACAGGGTTGGAAAATATTGTTGTTCTCAGTGCGGGAACCGATGGTTCGGATGGTCCCACCGATGCAGCGGGTGCTATTGCCGACCAAAGAACCTTGCAGCGCGCAGCCGTAAAAAAACTTGATCCACAAAAATATCTTGAAAACAATGATTCCTATCATTTCTTCGAAAAGTTGGACGATCTCTATAAAACTGGTCCGACGAATACAAATGTCATGGATTTACGTATTATCCTGATTACTTGATCACCTCATCCCTCTCCATAGAAATCAATCCTTCCCAGGTCTTTTTGCAAATTGCTTTTGGATAGAGCGTTCTTGACAAGGTTGTCATCAGCCAATAATAATTGGCATTATGACCAAGGAAGAAATATACCAACAGTACTGGAAGAAGCTTGTCGAGATCCTCGCTTACTTGTCAGCTATTGTAATCAGCGTTTTACTTTCAGCCATTCCATCATTGGATCAATCCATTCCTTATAAGGTCGGTAAATCAAACCATGCCCGACATCAAGACTGAGGATGATTTCCTTAAATTTTCCCTGTCCTTCAGAACGCTGAAAATATAATGCCGGAGTCATTGACAGTTTATCCGATCGATCGTGGATCGAGAGAACATTTCCATACAACTTGAGGCTCTCATCTACCAGACATTTTTCAAAGAGACCGGCCAGAAAGACAAAGTTGATTTCCTTTTCCCTCAGCATGTACGAAACGTAAGCGCTAATGATACCACCTTTGGAGGCTCCGACGATGGTGATGTTAGCTGGTGAAATCTTGTTTGCCAGTAGTGTCTTGATCTGGGAACTCATCTTCTCGGCATAGGGCTTAATCTGAGTGCCTTTTTCCCGTACCTCACTTATGACGATGAATCCTGCCCGGGCCAGCTCTTCCAGGATGAGCTCGTATTCATAGTAACCGTGTTCTTCGCTTTTGGGGCGGATTCCAGCCTCTTCCACGATCAGGCCGTGAAGATAAAAGAGATAATGTTTTGTGCTGTCGGGCTTATCTGGTACGTGCTGGTGGATATTGCTCTTTATAGTTTTCATCAAAGGCTCCTTTTCCTTTTTTAGGAAGGCTCAGATTTCTCTTTATCCCTGGTTGTGATGATGGATTGCAGTGGATAGCAATTCTTTGGCAGGAAGGAAAAATGTTGCATCGTAAATTTTCCTGCCATCCACCTGAACCAAAAGCAGATTGTACACTCCTCTTTTTATCATATCTCATCTATGATGCAACATTTGCCTTAACAGTTCTAACCCCGGTAAACGGGAAAATAAGCCGGGATAAGTGCCTTGGTGCTATCTTTAAGTTTCTAATTTTAATACACTCTCCAGATTTCTTGTTTTTTATGACAGGCTTTCGGGAGTAAGGCACTAACACCCCTCAAGGGGGTACTCAGTTTAGTCCCCCCTTGAGTGGGATAAGTGCCTCGAAGGTCTCCCTACGTTCGCTATCTGGAGGTTGCTGTCGTAACTCGACTCATCGATAGCGAGGGCCCTGCGCATGCAAAAGGTTGACGTCAATGGTTTTCCGCTACGCCTGGAAAGGGTGCTGTTTGCTCCCCAAGATTTCATCCACTTTTCTGTTTTGCTTGCTGATAAAACATCGATTAATGACTATAAATAAAGATAAAGAAAAGCGCCCGGCAATTTCGCCGGGACACGACGCTCATTGCGGCACTATAGTCGCTTGAGAGTAAAACCAGAATCAGAGTGTACTATGCCATTTCGATATATTTTCACCATGTTGTTGATGTTGGGGACGATTACCACCGCATTTGGAGAGGAAAACCAAAAGGTGCCGGACTACGTTTATCCTGACTTGGAATATGTTCTCTCCCTTGCCCAAACCTCGGCTGATCTTGAACCAAAACAATTGTCTGACCTCATAAATTTCGTTAGTTCTACGCCAGCGGAATCCGGAATGAAACTCAAGGAGCGGCAGGGAGCTTCCGGTGCGTTCTACACCTTTTCGGTAGAGGGTGATCTCGCCGATGTGCTCGACTATGTCTACAATCCGGACATTCCTCTCTATGTGACCATGCCGTCGTCATTGCGAAAACATGAATGGATGACACCCAAGGTAACTGATGCGCTCAGAAAGCTGCCGCGCCAGGTAGAGTCGGCTGGAGACATCCGCTTGCTCCGCGGTCGGGATCAAGAATCCATCACTCCGGATACCAACACTGGTGGTTACTACAAATACGATCAGGATCGAGTCGTGATTCTTCTTCCAGGTCCAACCGGGCCGGTGCTTATTTCCGTATCCAGTCAGAACGAGAGATCAGATGTTGGTAAAAAAGGGTGTATTGTCGGTGACGATAAGGATTGGAACTATCTGTATTCAAACGAAACAGGGTTAAACACGACAGGATTGGGATGGGTGGACTCGTATATGTACTATGCCCATTCTGTTCTCATTTACGTTGTTGATTCTGCATCGAATGAGATCCATTTGGGCTCTTTCAAGTGGCTTAATGGGGGCTGGGCTACCATGAACATGGTGAAGTCGAGCCATATCCTGGAAGGGATCAAGCGCTTTGCCTCGGATTTTAAGGCAGTAATGGAGGCACCCGGCTTGCCTGGCGCGCAGGTACTGGCGGACAAGTATCAGGAGCTTCAGCAGACCAGTGGGCAGGACCTGCGGCAGATGGTTTTTCCCTACCTGGAGGCTCTGAGCAGTCCCGAGAGTTCGGAACTGGACTCCAGTTTTTTCAAAGACCTGATTTCCTCTGGTAAATACCTGCAGCAGATGAGCCACGAGGAGTTGGTCAAGGTACTTCTGCTTGAATATGTAAAGGGAAGTATCGGAAAAGAACCTTTGGTTCGTTTAGCATCCCAGACAATGTAGAGCCGGAAGCAGTATTGGTTAATAATTTTCTTAAAATCAATCAGATATCAGGAAAGAGAAAAGCTGATCCCATAAGCCAAAGGGATTCACAAGACTTTTAGTGCCTTACTCCTGAAAGCCTGTCATTCAGTTCAATACCCCGCTGAGGGGTACTCTTTTTAATACCCCCTTGAGGGTTGTAAAAAACAAGAAATCTGGAGAGTGTTTTGAAAAGAGGAACTTAAAGTAACCTCCAAGGCACTTATACCCCCTTGTGGGGTGTTAGTGAAACAGATCATTATTACATGGACCATAACACCAGACAAACGCTAACAAAATCAATAATAGGGATCCTGCTATCACTGGTTCTGTTTTTTTCTTCAGGTATACAAATTCCGGTCCTTGATTCTGCTGCAGATATCTATTTCAAGGATTCGATCACTAAAGCAGGGGTAAGTTATGGTGTCTGCAGAGTGATCAATGCTACAGTCTCTGTCATACAGCAATCCAGTGTACAATTAGAGCCTGCTGGAATCGGGTTATCATTAGCCGTAGGACAAATAGTAGATCCTATAAACGATATGGTTGAGCGGTTATCAGATGTGCTTGTCATGTCGATTACTTCATTAGGTGTACAGGAGTTGGCGTATGAAATCAGCATCACTCTTGTCCCACCGATTTTAGCTGTTTTCCTTTTGATTCTATCTGTTCTTGTGTGGTTCAAAAATGCAAGGGTACTAAAGCTCCAGAGAATACTGATGAGCTTGTTGGTGATAGCTTCAATTGCTCGATTTTGCCTTCCAGTATCCTCGGTAGCCAATGAGTTTCTTCAGGAGACATTCTTTGAAGAAAAAATTATAGAAGCTAATATTGAATTGGCTCGTGGAACTGCAGATCTTGACAAACTCAAAGATGTTCAATTGCCTGAATATGACGGGTTGATGGGAACAATTGAAAACAGTGCGTCATACTTGAAACAAAAAACATTAGACTTCAAAAAAGCTATTACGGTCACCTTGGAAAATAAAGGTCTGATAGTAGAGAACCTGTTGAGACTTACCTTCCTCTATCTGGGTGTATTGGTAATTCAAATTCTTGTCTTACCATGGCTCATTTTCTGGTTCCTTTTTAAAATAGTGAACTCTCTCTTTATTACCTCCTCCACTATGACAAATAATGGGCATTCACACACACACAGAAAGACATAGCGCGTGCATAAAGTTATCTCGATATATGAGTCTGTTGATTTGCGGCCTTTTTAGGCTGGATTTGTTGGGTTATGCTGTTATACAGCCCAAAAGTGGTTGAAGAGACAGCTAAAAAAAGATAGGTTTCGATAATTACTTATCAACAAGCCCCTTGACTGCGGTGCTAAAGATTTTTACCTTACCATTTAATAGACCAGTTCAATCTCTCAGAATCTAGCCTGAAAAAAGAAACAACAGAACATTAAACAGTGGTCTTGGAAAACACAGTTATTTTAGAGACAGTGAAATCTCTGAAATAGGTCAAATTTAAAAATATTGAATACAGGATGATATCATGACTGAAAATGTACAGGATTCTCAAGTAAAAAACATGGATCCTTTCTGGAAGTGTTTGGGTTGCGGTAATACCGTTCAAACGCAATCTCCACCAGAAATATGCCCAAGTTGCAATAACAAATGTTCCTTTAAAGATGTTAGTTGCTACACCCCAGATTGCGGCGGGCCTGGAAATATTGACCCATCGCTTTAAATACACCCTTAATCCATCTTTGTGAGTGGAGACGATGATTCTTGTTGTCCGCGCTGTGTTGGACTGTCGCAATCTCTGGCCACCCTTATATGGAATATCCAGGAACGTACGAATATTTGCGAAGGACAGGTAGTCGTTTTTATCAAAAAAAATCGGTGAAGCTATTTTATTCATATTTCAAATAACAATTGTGGCAGTGTCAACCATGTGAGGAAGACTGAAATTCAAACCACTTAAATATAAGTGGTAAATGATAATGAAAGAAGCGAGATGTCCCTATTGCGGTGGATCAGGGAGAATGCTGGAGTTGAACTTTTTGTTTTACGAGCGAGGATCAATCTAAGGTGCAAGTAGAGAGGCAGACTCCATGTAGTAATCAGTAAAGATGCCGTCTACACCTATGCGTGCAAGCGTCTGCAAATCCTCGGGAGCATTTACAGTAAAGACCAGCAC
>WTAT01000123.1 GCA_013139415.1 Desulforhopalus sp. | reverse complement strand
GGGAGGACATAGTTCCCAGGGCCGCAAGGAATTGTTCTTCCTTGGTGTCATAATTAAGGGCAAGATCCTTTGTGGCCAGATAAGAAGTGACCCCGTTGAATATTTCATTATATCTGCCGGCCAAGCTTAAGTGGGCGAAGACGCGGGTGGCCGGAAGATTGTATCCCTCGCTCTGGACGGCATGTTCGGCCCAGGCAAACTCCCGGCCGACTATTTCACGAATCCTTGCTCTGTCAGCAAACGAGACGGAAGAGAAAATCTCCGCCAGTAATTGCAGGGCTCGTTCGAGATAATCTGGCAGACATTTCAGGTGGAGCCAGAAAAGAGGTCGGGTTGTATCCGGTTCCTGTCTTTTGGTGTAGCTCGACAGGGAATGGGAGAAAGAGCCGGTGCTGGTGGCGATTTCTTTGGCGAACTGCTGGTAGTTGAGCCTCTTTGTGCCAATTTCTGTGACAATGGTGCCGAAGAGATCGAGCCAGGGGAGGAGGTCCGGTGGCAAACAGGCTATCTCAAAACCGACATCGATATAGGAAATGTGATTGGTGGTCTGTTCACTGACCAAAACCTGCTGACCAAACATCTCTGTTGGCACAACAGTGTGGAAATCAACCTTTGTTGATAAGTCGGACAGGCTCAGCTGCGGTAACAATGAAAGTGTTTCTGTACTGTTCGGTTGCTGTTGTTCCAGCATCAGTTCCCTGGTCCTGTCTATCCGTTCCTCTTTTTCCTGTGCAGACACTGCCTCATCATATACCGTGAGCCGTTGCTGCTCTTCGGCCTGACCTTGCTGTTGTTTTCCGGGGTCAGGTGCCAGGGTCACGGTGACGGTTGATGGGTTATCTAGAAGAAATTTTTTGATCAATCCTTCAAAATAGCCATCGTTCAGTGCCTTATGGCGGAGACTCTTGATGAGTTCTTCACTCATCAGATGGGCAATGGGGTCTGTGTTATATTTAAGCCCGGTCATCGCTTTACCTATGAGATCAAGTCCACGTTGGGGTTTGCTTGCCTCTTCCCTGTAAGCGAACTCAAACTTGTTGAGTTCAGCTAGAACCAGATCCCGGTCAAGACCTTCTGTAACCATTTTTTCAAGAGAACTCCGGTAAAGCTGCAGGAACCTGTCCCGATGTTCGGTTTCGCTTCCGACCAGATAGGTGACCATCAGGGTTCTGTAGGAAGAATTAGCCATATAAAATCCCCCAAAATCCTTACAGAGGCCACTTGAAACAATAGCGTTTTTCAAAGGCGAGCCGTCTGAGTTAAAGAGGATGTTGGCAATGATCTGGAAGGCGCAGTTTTCCTCTCGTTTGACAACGGTGGACACATTGGTGCCAACGGCGAGGAAGGTCTTACCCTTAACATCGGTGGAGTCGACGGCATAGCTGTCAGTGATGTAAACCGGCTCTGTGGCGAGGTTGCCTTTTTCAATGACTGCCTGGGGAACGGGATTGTTGAAGGCGGAAAAAAATCTTTGCTGGAGAAACTTGAGTTCATCTTCTAAAGGAGCATCCCCATAGACGAAAAATAATCCGTTAGAGGGGTGGTAATGGTTTTTGTGGAAGTCGCAGAACTGTTCATAGCTCAGATCGGGAATATTTTTCGGATCGCCGCCTGATTCGTGGGCATAGGTCGAGCCGGGCATGAGACCGCCAAAGATGTGGTGAAATAGAAAGCGAATCGGATCGGAAAAAGCTCCTTTCATCTCGTTGTACACCACGCCCTGAAACTTTAAAGGTTCATCCGACCCTTCCTGGTGATAATGCCATCCTTCCTGCTCAAAAGTGGAGCGAGCCAGCAGTGGATTAAAAACCACATCGCAGTACACATCCATGATGTTGAAATATTCTTTCAGGTTCCTGGTGGCAAAGGGATAATAGGTGATATCGGCCCCGGTCATGGCGTTGAGAAAGGTGGTCAGGCCTCCCTTGTTGATCTCGCCGAATACATCTTTGATCGGATATTTCTTTGATCCCATAAGCACTGAATGTTCCAGGATATGGGCCACACCCGTTGAGTCGGTGGGAATGGTATTGAAGGCTGCGGAAAAGGTTTTGTTGGTGTCGCTGTTCTTGATTGCCAGGAGTGGGCATTTAAGCAATGAATGTTCAAACAGATAGACATCAGAATCAACTTCCTGAATAAATTTATGGGTCTTGAGGGTAAAACCTGAATAGGTGGAACCTGGAGTAAATGTCATTGAAAATCCTTATGCTAAGTGTATGGCTATTAAAAATGATGGCGTCGTAAAAAATTTTATTCGAAGTTCCCAGATGGCTATGGAGATAAGCGTAGACTTCGAAAAGTTTGATATCCGAGGCGTAGGTTTTTGGCAGCTTCTCGACTATACATGTAGTATGTCGAGAAGCTGCCAAAAACCTACAACGAAAGAGATCGGATTGCTATGCCCTTTGGGTACTTTTTACGACGCCATCAAAATTGTTTTTCGGAGTCGAGCAGCAGGGTCACCGGACCGTCATTGACCAGCTCCACTTCCATGGTGGCCTGAAAGATGCCGGTGGCAACCCTGACCTGTCTGTTCTTTATTTCTTCAATAAATTGCTGATAAAGAGGTTCGGCTATCTCCGGGGGGGCCGCCGACGAAAATCCTGGTCTCCTCCCTTTGCGACAATCGCCGTACAGCGTGAATTGAGAAATGATAAGCATTTCACCATCAATGTCTGCAAGAGACCTGTTCATTTTTCCCTGCTGGTCCTCAAATATTCGGAGGTTGACGACTTTTTCCGCCAGCCATTGCAGATCGGTTATCGTATCACTTCCCCGGATTCCCAGCAGGACAACGATTCCATGGGTAATTTTACCTTGAATCATGTCATCTACCCTGACCGATGCCCGGCGTACTCTCTGTATTACAGCCCGCATTTACTCTCCCCTCTGGCGTATGGTTCCTGGTCTCTTTCCAGCTGCGCCCAATGTAATTGTAAGAAATCATTTCATATTGATCTAGGAGCTTGTCCGAGAATAGGTATTTTGTTCAAAATCGAGAAATTTTAAAAAAATAAGCACAGCCATATA
>WTAT01000626.1 GCA_013139415.1 Desulforhopalus sp. | reverse complement strand
GGGAGATTCTGTACTATTCCAAAACAGGGCGGCAAGTTAAAATGTTATAGGCATTCGGGCTCCTGAGAACCAGAAACTCATTGATCCCTCTACCCATAAATTTTACAGATCGGATTTAATGCCAAATACTTCCAAAATTTGATTTGTATCATTTTTGATTCTTATAACCCTGTCTTCTATTTTTAATATTTCTGTACCGATCTCTGGCTCCATAGAATGAGTTTCTGGCTCAATAGGATGTTGTCTTCCTATGTCGTAAAGGTGCGGGTCTAGTACTTCTCCTGCTACTATTTTTTTTGCCAACCTGGTGGCAATTCACCAGTTCTTTCATATTTTTTCTGTAAACCAGGAGGTAAATTCTTTTGTTTTTTATGTTTATGATCATTTTTGGCAAAAGCCAGAGGTGCAATAGCCAATAATAGTAGTAGTATTATTAAAATCTTTCTCATCTGATTCCTATCTGTATGTTGGCTTTTATTTGTTGATCTCATAATATGAAAATCACAAGTTGATCTGGTTTCAATACGTCTTAGCCTATTCACAGGCCGCTCTGCACCTAACCCCGGTAAACGGGAAAATAAGCCGGGACTCAGTTCAGTACCCCCCTGAGGGGTGTTCTTTTCAATACCCCCCCTGAGGGGTGCTCTTTTTAGTACCCCCTCAAAGGGGGTATTGGACTGAATGACAGGCTTTCAGGAGTAAGGCACTAACTATCCTTTTTGGTACAGAGCAAAATAAAACATAGTGGCCCGTTATCCGGAGGACATATTACTTCTTGCCACCGCCGTTACCACCGCCGTTACCACCGCCATTACCACCGCCACTACCACCGCCATTACCACCGCCATTACCACCGCCTTTACCGCCGCTTTTGCCGTTGTTCCCTTTATCGCCCTTATTTCCGCCAGCATTGCTGCTGTTACCTCTACTCTTTCCCTGTTTTGAATTGCCGATATCTGAATGTCGGCCGACGCCATGTCCTGTGGCATAACCAGTTTTGGTGTTGCGGGCTGTTGCTTCTGCTATTTCCTGGCGAGAGGAATTTTTATGGTTTTTTGCATGGCCAAGACCAAGCGTAGAGGGATGAACTCCAAGTTCATGAGCAATATCCCCCCAGCCCATACCGGAAGCGCGCATTGCCTCAATATCGTCATCCAGTTCACCTGTGATTTCACTTAATTTATCCTGAAAATCATCTCCAAGTTCTTTCGCCACCGCGGCTTTTTCCGCGTTGTCTGGATCATCCTCTGATGCAGCAAGGGCTTCCTGGTAATCACTATAAGCCATCTCAACCTCATCATTACTGAGTGCGGCTTTATCAGCAAGTTGGGATGCATGAGCAGCCTGGGCTGGATTTGAATAGTGGCTCTCTGTATTTTCAGTATCCTCGTTGGCAGCAAGTACCTGCGTGGTTGGCAATGCTGTCAATCCAAATGTTACCAGCAAAAGCAGAAGATGCTCTGTTAAACGCCTGCATGGCTGCTTTACTTTTCTCATATTGATTTTCTCCTGTTGTCCAAGTTTGTCGGATTTGAAAAGATTAAAATACTTTGTGATAATTCTTTTTTATCGCCATTTCCAGAAGAGATGGTTTCTGCTGTATCAAACCAACTCACCATTATTGGGGCAGCATATTCGGGACCAATTTGATCAAGAAGCAGGTTTCGTAGATTGAGAGCAGTCTCTCTCGCTTCTTCTTTCCTTTCTTTATTAAAGACAACGAGTTGAATTTCCTGACCGGGCGTTCGGTTGACAGCATGGGCAAGGAGTTTTAGCTCGTTTTTCTGGACAATCGAACCAGCCAGGAGAAGATCGGAGACATTCAAGATAAGGTTATGAATACCAATTCTGAAGATGCGGTAGGTGAAATCCCCAAGTTGATGCAGGTGGTCTACGGCTCGGTATGCCCACTTGCCTGTTCTATGGAAAACCAGATAATCTTTAAAAAACTGTTTTTCCATAGATTTGTCATCGAGCCTCCTGTGTGCAAGTGCTGAGTTATAGAGTGCTTCGGGGTTATGTTGATCATTTTGCAATACACGTTGATAATATTGCAGTGCATCACGGTTGTTACCGCTCTCAAGGTAACTGTTTCCAAGGTATAGTAATGACGGTACGAAATCGGGATGATGCTGTACCGTCTGAAGATAGCTTTGTCTTTCAAGTTCCTTATTACCCACGGTCCAGTAAGCGACGCCCTGCCAATGAACATACTCGGCACTATTCGGTTCCAGCTCAACTGCTTTGCGAAAAAAAACGAGGGCAGCCTCCCGCCGATCTCCGGTTAGCAATCCTCTGCCGATAAGATAGTTCGCTCTGGCATTATCGGCGAAAGAATTAATTCCGTTAGCTTGTTGATTCCTCACCTCAGGGCTGTGACGCTCTACCAGGATGCCACTCCAGAAAGTCATAGAGCCAATTGCAAGGATTGATACAAACCCAGCAATCGATAACCGGAAGGAATACTGCTGAAAAAACCAATTCTTAAGCCTCTGGAGCAGACTGGCTTTGCGCTGGTAAACACGCTTCATGATTTTCTGTTTCAACCATACCGGCGTATCCTGATCCCTGGTCTGGCGGAGCAATTCTTCTATTTGATTGTCATCTAGTTGCCTTTTAATCATGGCACTCAACTTTGTTTGTCCAAAAGAATATTTCGAAGCTGCGCAAGTCCTCGTTTGATGCGCATTTTTACGGCACTTTTTGAGAGGCTGAAGGAGCTGGCGACATCATTAACAGGATATCCATGGCGATAGCGGAGTATCAGAATTTCCCTTGTTTGAGTGGAAAGCTCCATCAGGGCATATTGTACTTGTTCAACCTCCTGGCGAATTTCGACGCCGGCATTCTCATCCTCATCATCCTGTCTTTCAGCTGCCTCATGTTGAAGAATATGTATCTTTGCCTTATGCCTGATATTTTTCCGGCTCCAGTCCTTAGCCAGATTGACAGCCAAGCTATACATCCAGGGAAAAAAAACTCTATTGGTGCGAAACGACCATAACCTTTCGTATGTACGTAAAAATGCGTCCTGGGTCAGATCTGCCGCCTCATCCCTGTTCTGTGCATATCTCAGCATCAGGTTATATACTGGTTGCTGATATCGGTCTACCAGCTCACCAAAAAGCTGCTTCTCGCCGGCCAGAACCTTTTTTACAATTTCTTCGTCTGAATAATTCATTCGTCCTGGAGCGTAAATAAACACCGCAGCGAATTACCGCTATATTAATAGATACGTTCGTAAAAGAAAAAGGTCACTTTCTTAGGAAATTTTTTCTTAATTTTTAAAATCAGTGAGGAAAAATTGGACAGATTCCTTGATGCGCAGGGTCTTTTTCAAGACAACTCGTTTCTCTGCGGTACCAAACCAGCTCATCCGTATACGTTTGTTTGTTTCAAGATCTGGAAAACGTTTTGTCAGATAGTCACGAATGCTGACAGCACGCTTCTTGGCGAGATTGCGATTGTTTAAATAATAAACGACTATATTCAGCGTACCTTTTTGTATGTTTGCAATCGTCTCCCCCAGAAGATCAAGTGAAGGATAAGAAACTTCAGATAATATCCCTGAAGAGGGAACAAAAACAATTTCAGCAAGAGTTACCGTGCGAAATCCCAACCTGTGATTGCGATAAGTGAAATCGCCGAGCCTGTTGAGGCGATCTGTGGCAAGACGTGAAAAACTTCCGGATGGATAAGTATTAATATAGTCCAGCAAGGCCAGTTTTTCCTCTTTAGTCCGGCCCAGATTCCTCAGTGCAACAGCACTGTTATATAATGCCTGAGGGTTTTCATAAGATAAATCTAGAGCCATACGGTAATATTTTAGGGCCTCCTGGTATTTTTTAGCCCGAAGATGATTGTTACCTATGTATGTAAGCGCCTGAATATTATTTGGATCAA
>WTAT01000471.1 GCA_013139415.1 Desulforhopalus sp. | reverse complement strand
AAATGATGATACAATTGGCGTTATGAAAAAAAGGTATATACAGAAACAGGCTGAAAAAGACTTGGGGAAGAAGATGGTCTTTATCAGCGGCCCCCGGCAGGTCGGCAAAACAACACTGGCCATGTCTCTTCTGAAAAGCAAAGACTCATATCTTAATTGGGATATACCAACCCATCGTGAAGCAATTCTTAAAAGAGAGCTTCCTCTGACCGATTTATGGTGCTTTGACGAAATCCATAAGTACAAGTCCTGGCGGGATTACCTGAAAGGAATCTACGATGAATTTCATAAAACGCATCAAATCTTGGTCACAGGCAGTGCAAGGCTTGATCTGCTACGAAAATCCGGAGATTCGCTGCAAGGCAGATATCATCACCTCCGCCTCCATCCTCTATCAGTAAAAGAACTTGGCCTGACAACCCAGGATGAGTTTCTCAAACTGATGGCTCTTGGAGGTTTCCCTGAACCCTACTTTTCAGATTCCACGCTGGAGGCCAAAAGATGGTCAACCAATTACAGATCACTTCTGGTCAACCAGGAGAGTAGCAGCATAGAAACAATTTCAGATCTCTCCAAGCTTGAGCTGCTTTCCCTCCGTCTGCCGGAACTGGTTGGTTCTCCGTTGTCACTCAATGCATTACGCGAAGATTTGCAGATTGCCCATAAAACCGTAAGTCGCTGGATGGACATCCTTGAAAACATTTATATGATATTCCGACTCTCTCCTTTTGGATCACCATTGATTCGTGCAGTAAAAAAGGAGCAGAAACACTACCATTATGACTGGACGCTGGTGCAGGATATGCCCATGAGGTTTGAAAATATGATTGCTTCTCACCTGTTAAAGTGGGTTCATTATCAGCGGGATCTTTTTGGTGAAGAGATGGAACTCCGTTATTTCAGGGATACTGATGGTCGAGAAGTTGATTTCTGCTTGACGAATAACCTCAAACCACAGGTGTTTGTGGAATGTCAGTGGATGGATGGATCAACCAGCAAACATTTGCATTATCTAAAAAAGAAGTTTCCTGATGCCCGTTATTATCAGGTCTCAGCCACCGGAACAAAACAATTTGTCAACAAAGATAATATTATTCATATTCCGGCAGTTGCATTCTTAGATAACTTTATCTGAGCAGTCTCTTCTTCCGGTTGTCGGTTCATGATATCCGTTGGAAAGACTTTACGACAACAAGATACCGCAGGTGTCGAACCCATTGACACCTTATTGCGCACGAATTTCAAATACTGACTGAGCCAAAGTATAAAAAAATATCTCTACCGCTAACCCTCATGCTTGTTTTTTGAATATTTTATAGGTATGTTTAGTGCATACGTTGAATCATTCAAGGGCATATATGCGCTATATGCGGAAGGAGGTAAAGTAATGGAACGTTTCCTGGAATACAATCTAAAGCAATGGCTACACACCTCACACCGCAAACCACTGGTCATTCGTGGAGCGCGGCAAGTTGGGAAGTCCACGCTTGTCAGAAAATTTGCCCGGAAAAATAATCTGACATTGCATGAAGTAAACCTGGAACGACACCCCGCTCTTGTTTCCGTATTTCAAAGCAATAATCCGGCGCTCATTTTACAGGAACTGGAATATATCTGTGGAAAAGGAGGAATAAAAATTGAGAAAGACCTTCTTTTTTTGGATGAGATCCAGGCAGTTCCCGCTGCCATTGGTGCTTTGCGCTATTTTTATGAAGACTATCCCAATATCCCTCTGATTGCTGCTGGCTCTCTTCTTGAATTTGCCCTGGCAAAACACTCCTTTTCCATGCCCGTCGGCCGGATCCAATATCTTTTTCTTGAACCCATGAGTTTTACGGAGATGCGGACGGCGCTGAAAGAGCACTCTTTACTTGCTCTTTTACGGGATTATCAAATGGGAGATCACTTTCCCCTGACAGCCCATAACCGCTTGTTGGAATTGCAACGGATCTTCCTCCTTACCGGTGGGATGCCGGAAGCAGTACTACGCTATATTGAAAGCGGCAGTGACTGGGAGCAGGTATTTGACGTGCACGCATCCATTACCCAGACCTATAAAGATGATTTTGCAAAATACGCAAGACAGGCAACCTTGCTCATGCTGCATAAAATCTTTGATTATGTTCCCCATGGAATTGGGGAAAAATTCAAATATGTACGGGTTGATCCTGACACGCAAGCAAGAGACGTGCGCAAGGGACTTGATTTACTAATTATGGCACAGGTGATTAGAAAAGCCTGCCATACGGATGGCTCGGGTCTGCCATTACGGGCAACACTCAACGAGCGAATTTTCAAACTGTTTTTCCTTGATTGCGGCCTGGTAAATCATCTCTGTGGAATTACACGAATTACTGTTGATGAATTAAAAAACCGTTCTTTTATCAATGAAGAAAAAATTGCTGAACAATTTATTGCCCAGCATCTTGCCTGTTTTGGCAGGCCGACATCTCCCTCTGTGTTGACCTATTGGCTGCGGGAAGGGCGCTCAATAAATGCTGAAGTTGATTTTCTTGTTCAGCTGGAACAACATATTGTCCCCATAGAGGTGAAGGCCGGCAAAAGCGGATCGTTGAAATCACTTCTTCAGTTTGTATATCAAAAAAAGATAAAAAAGGCCGTTCGTTTTGACATGAACCCTCCAACAATACAACGTGTCAGCCATAAACTTGCCCAAGCTAATGGCAGCAAATACATCAAGTTCGATTTACTCTCCCTGCCCCTGTATATGGTTGAACAATTACCACGGATTTTTATGGAGGTGTAAAAGAAGTCCAACCCAATCTGCCTGATAAAATATCATTCATACGAAAGGAATGACAAACTGGAGAATGGTTGCAGACTGGTTGAGTTCGGTAAAAACAATTAACTTCCATTGTAGCACATGAAGTGATCCAATAAAGTACAAAATAAACAAGAAAGTTGTACCAAAAAAAAACCAAGCAGGAAACAATTGCTTTTAACTTACGGCTTGTGAATATCCATTTTCTTCATCTTGGCCCGCAAGGTACTCCTGTCAAGTCTGAGGATTTCTGCCGCACTATTTTTTCCACTGACTTTCCATTTTGCTTTATTAAGTACTTTGATACAGTGCTGTATCATATACAAAAAGCGCCACTTCATAATTCAGACATAAGGTGCGCGGTACCGGTAATCACTTACGCTGCAACTAACCGTGCCAGCAATTGAGTAAAAGGCACAATATTCTGAGCAACGCTCACCTCTTCCAACGCAGCCATATAGACGTCATGCTCTTCTAATGGAACAACTGTCCAGGGATATCCACCACTTGCCAGCATAACATTCATTAAAAAACGTCCTATACGGCCATTACCATCCATATAGGGATGAATATAAACAAAAATATAA
>WTAT01000047.1 GCA_013139415.1 Desulforhopalus sp. | reverse complement strand
TCTGCGGTGGACGACAATTACTCGTGTCAGAATTTCTGTTTTTCATCAAATAACATTTTCCTTCCTTAAAGAACCTTATATCAACCAATTAGAGAAGGATCTTTAAGGAAGGAAAATGTGACTTACGGGTAGCCTGGTAATTGTCATTTGGCACGTTTTAATTGTCACTTAACACGCCAGCCAAAAAGAAAATGGCTATCCCTTCAATAGGTGTTAGCGGAGCTGAAAAGTGAAAAAGGGGTCGCAACCCTTTATGAGCTGCCTTGTGATCTTGTTCGGGCATGCCCCGACTCGCGATCGCGAGAACCGTCTTTGCCAAGGAGCCCCATAGCAATTGAAGTCATTGCCTGCTCTTGCATATCAGGGAAGGATGGAATTGGTGTCAGGCTTAAAATGATGAAGAACTGGAAAATGATCGGAGCCTTTCATTGGCCATTTTTCCCATGAAGGGCGCGGAACAGGCGAAGCTGGCCGTAATCACTGAGTATGGATTGTCGGCAGAATACACCGTCTTTTCCTTTCAGGTATTTGAGTCTCACTCAACAGATTCGTAGCAAGAGCTGGTGGACCTGTTGAGAATAGGAAGTTTAAAGGGCCTTTTTGGCTTGACAGCAAGGTACCAAAGAACCCGCTGAGGAGTCAATCCGCGGACTCCACCATCTGAATACGGGAGTTCCCCCTGCAAGAAGGGTCTGAGCGGTTCTTGTGCCATGGATCATGCCCAGCATTTCGCTCTATTGCAGCGTGTGGGCTGGGGAAATGGGCAAAGGGGGAGTGGCGGTTCGGGAACTGAACCAGAATCCAGGGGGAATGAGGCCGTCTGCAAGAGCTCGCCGGAGGGGTGCCGGGGAGACCGGGGTGGAGCTCGGGTGGGCAACCCCAGACGCTTGCGTCGCCCGACGGAAAGACGCTGACTGAAGTAAGTGGTGACGTCGTATCACATCCCGCGACCCTGCGTAATTTCACTTGGGAAAAGCATTGCGGCGGTCTGTACGAACTCCGTGTTGCGGCGTGAGTACGAATTCGCCACCCACTGGCGGCTGCTACAGCGATGGGCGTGGCACGGTAACGATTGGACTAACGGTCGGAAAAATTGGAAAATCGCGTCCGCCTGCGGGCGATGCGCCGGCTCGGGAGATGGGATTCAGGTCGACATCGCGTCAAAAGGGGAGTTAAAAACCTACGAGTACCACCGCTAGAAGCACGACCTCGCTTGCTATAAATTTTCGCATTGTCCTACTCCTTTCCCTTTTAAGTTGTGACTGCCAATCAGTCCCTAACCGTTTGTCGTGCAGATACAGTGCCATCCTCGTAACCAACTAAAAACAAAGAGCTTTGCATTGAAGCAACTACTCGCCGGGAAGGGGAAGTGGAAGGTTTTTCGACAACCTTGCAGACCTTTCCATTTCCTTAAACTGCATTGTCTGAGATCCGCCGATTAAAGCTTTTGCAAATAAAACCATGATGTTAGGCCTAGTCGCTTGAAAGGCACTTGCGTGAGCCGTTAGGGATCGTCGTTCAGACAGTCGGTTGGAGGTTTGGGGATGTCAGTTTGTTCGACAAAATTTTACACCCTGCCAAGCATTTGGGTGTTATTGATTTTCCATAAGGCACTGGGATAGCGGTCCGGGGTCTGACCAAGCTAACTCCTTGTTATCACAGAAGAAGCATCCAAACAATGGGTGTTATTTAGTGCTATGGGCCTATTTTTGACCCCAAAAACAGCTCCATAGCTTGCTTCAGCCTCCTTCAGCACACAAACATCATCACCCTTCGTCACTTCGCGATTACGGCCCTTGACTCCAAAAGCGGCCGGTGTCGTTAATGTAAACGCCTCACTCCCGACAGCAACGCTTTCCGACTAGATACTATTACGCTCAGAAACACCTTATCTATAGGCCTGTTTTTGACCTCAAAAATCGCTCCATAAGGCCATTTCATGGCCTAAATCCACTTCTTTTTCTTATGATTTCAGTCGCTTAGCTTGGCCCGACCCCGCCCATCCCGCCCATGACCCGCCCATGCGAGGTTGATCAGAAAATACACTAGGCGGTGGCTCGTAGAGAAGAGCATTTCAGAACAAATCGAGTTTTTCCACCTTAATAAAGTGTCGTCTTCAATGGTTATCAAAGTTGATTTTGACTTGACCATGTCTATACTCGCTCATAATATTTTACGATTATTTGCGATGGATCTGCCAGGCTACTCTCATAATGCTGATTATACACTGTACAAAAAATTTCTTTCAATGACTGGAAATGTTAAGATTGGAATAGATGAAATATCTATTTACCTGAAGAAAAAAAGAAACCTTCCGGCTCTGCTTACTGCCATGGAGCAGTACAAAAACATGCAGATAAATATTCTTGGTAAACGAGAATTAGCGTTTATGGGTGATAGTAGTTCTTGAATTTACTGTGCCAAAACATGATTCAATATTGAAAGTGAAGCTCCTCCAGCAGAGCGGGAGGCCTCAGAAAGCCCCCTTAAAGGGGGCGATTACATGAGGATATTCCCGCCTGGAAATTAATTCTCAATAGCTGGTGGTAATTTTCTGGATACCCGATAACTACCTCGGGCATGACGATGTCTGTCGCCCCTGCCGTCATTTCCGCATGCCTTTAGCGGGAGATAGCGCAGACTTCGATCCAGACTTCGATCCAGAGAACAACTTCATCTTCCCTATTTACCTTGTGGCGAAGCTATCTTCGGAGGATGTGACTTAATTTATCTCACCCCGAATCGGTAGAACCTTTTAGGGTCCTCCACTGGAAATGGAGGTTTTATGGATGAATAAATTAGGGGCTCTTTTCGTACCATGAAAATCCGTGTTGAGCAAGTTTTTCAATCTCATCAAGAATTGGAAAAAGTCGCTGTCTGCCGACAATTATGTCTTGTATACGACTCGACAATTCAGGCCATTGTTCTCTTGGTAATGAAAAATCCCTGCCAAGATTAAGCAGCGTAATCTGTTTGACTTTCTTACCTATTCTTTGAGACTCAACAAGTCTATAGGTAAAATATTGTGTTCCGTCTTTACGGCTTTTTATGGATGTCCTTCGAATATACATGACCATATAATATACTGAAACCCGATCAACCTTAAAGCCAGCCAACTCATATTATGGCCCTACAATACGATATTTTGACACCTATTGATTGTAACCAGATGTAATTATAGATTATGTTTTTTAGAAAACAAGCCATTTCACCTGCTTTTAACTGTTATCATGAGCATGTATCGCAAAGATGGGTTAATGCGGCAGGCTTTGTATCATAAATACCCTTCAGATAATTCTTCCACCCTTCCATCTTGTGCAGTTCATCAAGCACAAATGCAGTGCTTTGCGGTCAATAAAGGTGCGTTCCGTGAAAGGACAATACTATTTTTTGACCATCCGCCCCAAGATTTCATACATGCTGAGCAGCGAGATCAGCCAGGAAAGGGTGGACTCCGCACCCTGGTTGGCGTTGACGCCGGTGGGCTGAATACCGTCGCAACAGCCGCCGGTCTTAAAGTCATAAATCTGTTCGTTCAAATCATTACTGCCCAGAAACCAGCCGAGACAACGATGCCCCTGGTCAAGCCACTTCATTTCGCCGGTCGACCGAAAGGCTTCGGCACAGGCGTCGATCAGGCACATGACCTCTATGGGCTGCTGATCAAAGTTAGAAGTGA
Source organism: Desulforhopalus sp. (assembly GCA_013139415.1). GTDB lineage: Bacteria > Desulfobacterota > Desulfobulbia > Desulfobulbales > Desulfocapsaceae > Desulforhopalus_A. Next base: position 307 of record WTAT01000047.1, on the reverse strand, counting down.
GACCATCCCTGTTGTGCCAGTTCAAATTGCCGATAACCGAAAGGTGACCATCCGGCGCCTCCTGTTTTTCCAACAACCAGGTGAGGGCATCGATACCCATCTTGAACATTGCCGGATCGGGTATCCACTGCCCGGCCAGGATCAAGGCATGGGGCAATTTGGCGTTGGCATAGGTAAGCTTATCTTCACACCACAGCCAATCGGCGCTGGAACCTATTTGAAAAAGCGCCATGAGTTTTTCCGCCAGCAAAGTGCGTAAGCGGCGGGCCGTGGTGTCCCCGCCGAAAACCCCCATATAGGCGTGCAG
>WTAT01000370.1 GCA_013139415.1 Desulforhopalus sp. | reverse complement strand
CCCAGTCCGGTTGGTCAGTAGCAGAACTGGCTCGTCAGTACATGGTTGCCGTGGGCGCCATAGGAGAATTTGAAACACTGGTTGACTTTTACACACATATTAAAGGGGTTGAGTATATAATCTGCCTGGCCTTCTTCGCAGCATTCCCAGCCTTCTTCAAGTATGTCAACAATACAAAGACAGCAGTTACTGTTAAAAACTAATAGTTAGCAGAGCATATCCTTTCTTCTGACCCGGGGGTTTCTCCCCCGGGTTTTTTTTTGCTCATAACATTCTGAATAGAAAGAACCATCATTCCTCCCCAAGACAGAAACCATACATCATAAAAGCTTTGAGAACTCGACCCTGTGTTTCGCCTCAAAGGATCCAGAAAGCCGACTTATTTACATTCAAATTGACAACTCTCCATCCATGATGGAGATTGCCTGGCAAAATAAAAGCTTGATCCAAAGCGATGAGATGCCTATACTCACAATATCGCCATATGGCGATATTGTGAGGAAAAAGGAGGGTGATATGAGATTATTTATTCGGGTAATGAAAGCTCTGTCAGACCCTAATCGAGTTAGGATCATCAAGATGCTTGGCACTAAAGAATTATGTGTTTGTGAGTTACGGCAGCTCATCGGACTGGCTCAATCGACGGTTTCCAAACATTTGAAGATTTTAGAAGAGGTCGGGTTAGTTACTTACCGCAAAGAAGGTGCCTGGATTATCTATCGGCTAACACAGGGTGAGGAGTCAGAGTATGCCAGAGTGATGCTTAAGAACCTCAAGGGATGGCTCACAGATGATCCACTGCTTCAGGAGATGCTGGCCAGGTCGTCCTGGATAGATCGAGAACGAACCTGCGCAGCCTAAATGAAGATATGGAGATCAACAAAATAAAAATCAAGTTTATCTGCTTCGGAATATTAAGCCTTTTGCTTTTCCTGGTACCACAGGCCTTCTCAGCTTCGCACTCGGAAATCCCTGTTAAGGGCATGACCTCCATGGTTGACCTGGGTGCAAAAAAATGTATTCCCTGCAAGATGATGGCACCCATTCTGGAAAAATTGACAAAACAGTATGAGGGAAGTGCAGCTATTATTTTTATTGATGTGTGGGAAGACAATAGCCAGGCTCGCAAATTTGGTGTTCGTTCCATTCCCACCCAGATTTTTTATGATAAAAACGGGCAAGAGGTATATCGTCACCAGGGATTTCTTGCCGAAGATGCCATCATTAAGCAGCTTGCCAAGATGGGGGTTACTGCCCCCGAAGGTGATTAACCATGCTTGATCCACTATTCCTACAAGTCAATGCCTGGATTACCAGCGGGACCTATATTGCGGCTCTAGGCTGCTTTGCCTGGGGAATAATCAGTGTGTTGTTCAGTCCTTGTCACTTGGCCTCCATTCCTCTTATTGTAGCCTATGTGGGGGGACAGGATCAGATCATTAAGGGCAGGCAGGCTGCGGTCTATGCCGTATTGTTTAGTACAGGGCTTTTTATTACCATCACCCTGGTGGGGTTTATCTGTGCCATACTGGGACGAATGCTTGGTGATATTGATCCTTACTGGACAATTGCGGTTGGGGCTATCCTCCTCTGGGTTGCCTGTGATATGCTGGGAATTGTCAAATGTTCCCTATCCAGCTCGCTGATGGGGAAATTGCAGGTAAAAGGAACATTTGGGGCCTTTCTCCTGGGACTGACATACGGGATTCTTTCCGGCTCCTGCACTTTTGGCTTTATCGCTCCAATACTGGCCATTATCACCGTACAAAAAGAGGTCATAACAGGTATTATCCTTATTCTGCTTTTTGCCATTGGTCATTGCCTGCCCATTGCCGTGGCCGGTAGTTCAACCGCCAGCGTCAAAAGGCTTATATCGAATTCTGCTTTTACCCAGGGCAGCGCATGGTTCAGGAGAGGTGCCGGCGTGGTGATAGCAGGATTGGGTTGCTATTTTGTCGCTCTGCCCTTTGTTTAAATCAACTTGTCTTGTAACTTATTCACTAGCACCTCATCTTCGCCCATTTGAGCCTTCTCGAATAGCGCAAGTATGCTTCAAAGTCTCAAATGAACGAATATGAGGCATTATTGAACAGTTACAGTCCTAGTTTCCCGCAACTTTTTCGATTATGCTGAATAGCTACCTTGTCTTTTGGAGAATCGAGAGAAATAACAGGAATGATCTATGAGCAATGAATCATGTCCCATCCATGAACGTAAGATGTCAAATATTTTTGAACGCTACCTGACTGTCTGGGTTGGCTTATGTATTATTGGTGGAATTATTCTTGGCAAGGTTGCACCTGATCTGGCCAAGACCCTTGACGGCATGGCCATCTCTGTGAACGGTGCGCCGGTGGTGTCCATACCCATTGCCATCTGCCTGTTTTTCATGATGTATCCGATTATGGTAAAAATCGATTTTGCCAGTGTGATCAAAGCTGGAAAGAGCGGTAAACCGGTATTTCTGACCCTCGTTCTCAACTGGTGTATCAAGCCTTTTACCATGTATGCGATCTCTCTTTTCTTCCTGGGCTTTTTGCTCAAATCCTTTATCGGTGCCGAGGTGATGGACCTTGTCAGGCTGCCGTTCGGCCTTGATCTTCCTGTTGGCGCTCAGCACGGTGCAGGGGTTGTGGTTTTGCAGGAAGGGGTAAAAATGTTGCAGATTCCTCTCTGGAGAAGCTATTTTGCAGGCTGTATTCTACTAGGTATCGCTCCTTGTACTGCAATGGTTCTGGTTTGGGGATTCCTCGCCAAAGGAAACGACGGCCTGACGCTTGTCATGGTCGCTATCAATT
>WTAT01000429.1 GCA_013139415.1 Desulforhopalus sp. | reverse complement strand
GGGGTACTCTTTATAGATACCGCCAATAAAGATAATATGACCCCCCAACTGGGAGATTTTGAAGCGACCAATCCCTGCGGTGAACAATGGCTGCTTCCCTATGAGAGTTGCAATCTAGGCTCAGTCAATCTGGCCAATTTTGTTGATAAGGGCAAGGTAGACTATGAAAGGTTAAAAGAGATCGTGCGAGTGGGCACGGTGTTTCTCGATAATGTCATAGATTGCAATCGATTCCCTATCCCGGAAATTAAGGAAATGACCCTGAAGACCCGAAAAGTTGGTATGGGGATTATGGGGCTTCATGATATGCTTATCCAACTGGCAGTCCCCTATGGAAGTGAGCAGGGAAGAGAAGTGGCCAGTAAGGTGATGAGTTTTATCAGGGATGCTGCAGAAGAGCGTTCTATCGAGCTAGCCAAAGAAAAGGGACCTTTCCCGGCCTATGATTCCAAGGTCAACACGTATAAACCGCGCAGAAATGCTGCTCTCACCTCTATCCAACCGACCGGGACCGTATCGATGATCGCCGATTGCGGTTCTGGCTGTGAACCCTATTTTTCCATTGTTATGGTAAAGCATGTTATGGATGGCGACAGGCTTATCATGGTGAACAGGTATTTTGAAAAAGTTGCCAGGGAAGAGGGATTTTATTCGACTGAACTCATGAGCAGGGTCGCTGACAGTGGAACGGTAATTGGTCACGAGGACATTCCCGAAAAGTGGCAGGAAATATTTCGTACAGCCCAGGATATCAAACCTGAGGATCACATTAAAATGCAGGGGATCCTCCAGAAAAGTGGGGTTGACAGTTCAATTTCCAAAACCATTAATCTGCCCAACAATGCCACCCGTGAAGAGGTGAAACTCGCCTATATCAGCGGATATAAACTGGGTTGCAAAGGACTTACTGTTTACCGGGACGGTTCAAGGGATCGTCAGGTACTCAACACCAAGGGAGGCTCGGAAAAAGACCAGACAGCAATGGTCTCTGAAAGGGGGCCAATAAAGCAGAATCTGCCCGATACCCTTGATGCCAAGCGGTACCGGGTGAAGGATCAGTACCAGAAATCGGTATATATTATTGTCTGTTTTGACGAAAACGAAAAACCCATGGAGGTGTTCGCTAAATTTCCTTTCGACAATCGTGTCGATTTAAAAGATAAATCGACCATGTGGACCACCACCTGTCGTCTTGTTTCCCTGGCACTACGCTTTAATGTACCGATGGATGAAATCATTAAGCAACTTGACAGGTCAAGTGGCCATATGCAAGACTTGCCTGCCCAGTTAGGCAAACTTTTCAAGTCATTTTTGGCCGGTACTCAACAGGGGTTTTCCTCAATCTGTCCTGAATGTTCCGGTCCGCTCCGATTTGAAGAAGGGTGTGAAACCTGTCACAATTGCGGGTATAGTAAATGTTCATAAAAACAAGTTAACCCCGGTAAACGGGAAAGTAAGCCGGGATTCTTTTCAATGCCCCTTGAGGGTACTCTTTTTAGTACCCCCTTGAGGGGTATAAGTGCCTTGGTGGTATCTTTAAGTTTCTAATTTTAATATACTCTCCAGATTTCTTGTTTTTTGTGACAGGCTTTCAAGAGTAAGGCACTAAAAGGCGTCGTAAAAACTCTTTAGCTGCTTTGCGCAAGAGTTTTTATACATTGTTTTTAAAGTTTACGTTTTTACGAGTTGGTCAAAATCAATATATTTTTGGAGCTCTAGATGGCGAAAATAGGCAGAAATGATAAATGCCCCTGTCAAAGCGGGAAAAAATATAAACATTGCTGTGCCTTGAAAGATCAAAGAGCACGTCCGCAGCTCACTCCGGATCAGGCGTTGAAGCTTACCCTGATGAACTCTGTGACGCAGATACAGCAAGATGCTTTGAGCATGAGGGTGATCTTTCGCGAGCTCGGCGTATTCTTCTTTTTTTCGACTGCAAAAGGAGATGCCTGGCTTATGGAGATGACTCAGTGCGACTGTGTCCAGGTAGCAGGGGGTGGGAAACCACTGGAAGCGCCCATCGATGAGAACTCGGAAACCATTGAAACTAACTGGAGCCACACCTTTGCCATTAACAACAAGCAAGTTGAAATAACTGCTTATGATGATAAAAGCACCCGGATACTGGCTAATGCTCCAGCGCGGGAACTCAATGCTGCAATGAACCGCATTCGCAAGAAGTTCAGCAAAGAGCAGCTTGAAAAAGTACATTTACCTCACCCGGATCAAGAGGCTTCTAGCACATGAACCGGCAAATGATAGCAATTATTCGAATGGTTCCCTTGACTTTAGTCATGGGAACCATTTTTTTTCTCTCGCATCAACCAGGGGACAGCCTTACATTGCCGCTGCTGCCGGGGTCCGATAAGCTGGCCCATATGCTTGCTTATGGTGTATTGGCCGGGACTGTACTCTTCGCCTTGAGTGAGCATCAGAAAAACACAAAACCTCGGATAGTAATGGTATTTACCGTGGCATTTTGTCTTTTTCATGGTTTGTCGGATGAATTTCACCAGTCTTTCATTCCCGGGAGGACCGCCAGTGTATATGATCTGGTTGCTGATTGTGCGGGAGCAGCAATGGCCTGCGCTTTATGGGCAAAGTGGCGAAAGAGAACGAGAATTATCAGGTGTTTGTAGTTTTGTTTGTTTAGGTGCTTTTCTTGCGAAACGATATTTGCAGTCGTATACTTCTTCTCAGGTAGGTAAATTCTAGTGTCAGTAGATAGTGTCAGAAGATAGTGTAAGTAGAAGAGGAGAATTATGATTGGTGAGGCAAGCGGTGTAACTACCCTCATAAACAATGAGCGATTACAGAGGGAGAACCAAGTCAGTTCAGAGAGCAGGTTCTCTGATCAGGAGGAAGAGGTCAGGGAACAAAACTTTTCTGATGTAACGTCCTTTTCAGCTGAGGCATTGGCTCTTGCCAAAAATGTCGTTCCTGTTGGAGGAAGTACTGAAGAGGGACAGCTTGAGAACCAGGGACATGAGAAGAATCAGAACAGTACGGCCAGGTTTTTAGATATCCGGGTGTAGTAGTTCCTTAGAAATCGAGATCTGATATGACGAATTTTGCAAACAGGTTTAAATCACATCTGACAGATCATCATCTTACATGGTGTGTCTATTGGAGGCTTAATAGTGTCGTGATATAGGTCGTTGCGCCTGACACCATACATACAGATTTTGCATCATTTTCAGTTAGTATCTTGCACGCTGCCTGACAATCCTTCTAAAGTGTTCAGTAAAGATAATCTGGAAGAACCTATTCGATACATCAATAATCTAGAGTGCTCCATTTGCAGTTAGTTTTCTGGGAATAATTTTGATTTTTTTTAACGTCCCGGAATGCTCCTTTTCTGGTATGTTTTTTAGGCCTGATCACTTATAAACTGATCAGGAATAAGGTTAATCAGCACGTTTTGCTTCAAAATATGAGCTTGCCAAGGGATATCCCTCTCGGTGTATTCAGAGACCAAGGGCAAAAACGGGGTTCGCACACGCTATCAACAAAGTAAAAACAGTTGTTGAACGATAAAATGACTGCTTAGCTGAGTACGAGGAGCCTTGCACTATGGTTCAGATATGAAGACCACCCGCTACGGACTACTGTTGTCAAAAGATGTTGATTCTTTACTGGATTTCTATCGAAAAAGGTATGGTTAACTTGGGTTAATGTCGGCTATTGGTATCGGCTGGTATCGACACAAAAAATTTGCAAAACCACCTTGAAAGATTAGTTTTGAAGCACTGGATCAAGCGGTTCTGGCTGAAAAGAGCCTTTTTTTAGGATCACCGAAGAAAACGATTACGTATCACCTCACCTTCAAAGGGAAATGCAAACCGGTCTGGATGTCTATCAGGAAGAATTGGCAGCAAATTTCAGGCATAAACTTCAAAATCTGCAAGAATGAATTTGATTGGCAGATAAAAAGGGGTATCATGCCTTGTGCCTGACGCTTTTTTGTACCTGAGGTGGACCAGAAACAGCCGTTCAGTAACAGGAGATATTTCATGGACAAATCCCAGAAACTCAACCTTGTGTATGCGGTTATTGCGATTATCGGCATCATGATGCTGCAGGATGTCCTGATCCAGCAGCAGGCTATGCAGCCTGTCCCGTATAGCGAGCTTGAAAAATTGCTTGAGCAGGGGAAGGTGACAGAACTTACCATCCGCGAACAATATATCGTCGGGGAGCTGCGTGATCCAGATGAAAAGGGGAAAAATCTCGTTATCGCCAATCGTGTCAATCCCCGCCTCGCCGAACAGCTGTCGAAATATAATGTGCCTTTTACCCAGGCACGCGAAAGCAAGTTCCTGTTCACTTTGTTCTCCTGGATAGTTCCGGCCCTGGTGTTTTTTGGTATCTGGCTTTTTATCATTCGTAAAGTGATCGAGAAGCAGGGTGGTGCTGGCGGCTTCATGAATATCGGCAAATCAAAGGCCAAGGTCTATGTCGAGCGTGAAACAGGGGTGAATTTTGATGATGTCGCCGGGGTCGAGGAGAGTAAGGCTGAGCTGGTGGAAATCGTGGAGTTCTTGAAGTCACCTGACAAGTACGGGGTGCTGGGGGCCAGAATGCCCAAAGGGATTTTGCTTGTCGGTCCTCCGGGAACCGGTAAGACGCTTCTTGCCCGTGCCGTAGCCGGTGAGGCCGGGGTGGCATTTTTCTCTATAAGTGGCTCGGAGTTTGTGGAGATGTTTGTTGGCGTCGGTGCTGCAAGAGTACGTGATCTTTTTGAACAGGCAACGAAATCGGCTCCGGCAATTATCTTTATTGATGAGCTGGATGCTCTTGGCCGTGCCCGAACAGCAGTGGGCGGCATGGGCGGCAATGATGAACGTGAGCAGACCTTACAACAGTTGCTTGTGGAGATGGATGGTTTTGATCAGACCGGCGGGCTTGTCCTGCTTGCCGCAACAAACCGTCCTGAGATTCTCGATCCTGCCCTGCTCCGGGCCGGGCGTTTTGACCGGCAGGTACTGGTTGATCGTCCGGACAAGCTTGGTCGTGAGCAGATCCTCCGGGTACATATGAAAAATGTGAAAGTAGCAGAAGATGCAGAAGTGACAAAAGTTGCCGAGCTGACCACCGGGTTTTCCGGTGCTGATCTGGCCAATCTGGTGAATGAAGCTGCTCTCCTGGCTACAAGACGCAAGGCCGACTGCGTTGAGACAGAGGATTTTACCAAGGCGATCGAGCGCATCGTTGCCGGTCTTGAGAAGAAAAATCGTTTGTTGAATGTGCGGGAGCGGGAAATCGTGGCCTATCACGAAATCGGCCATGCGCTTACTGCACTCGCATTACCCGGCTCAGACCCGGTGCATAAGGTGTCGATTATCCCACGGGGTATTGGTGCCCTCGGCTATACACTGCAGCGGCCCACTGAAGACCGGTTCCTGATGACCAAGGAAGAGCTGGAGCGAAAGATTGCGGTTCTGCTCGGGGGGCGGGCAGCTGAAAAACTCATCTACAATCATCTCTCAACCGGTGCTTCCGATGACCTTGCACGCACCACCGATATTGCCAGATCCATGGTCACCCGATATGGCATGGATGAGAAGATAGGACACATCGTCTATGAGGACAGTCACCAGACTTTTCTGGGGCAGCAGGGGTATCCCAGCATTAATCGGGCGAGCATGAGCGATGCCACTGCCCAGCTCATTGACAGTTCGGTTCGAGAGATTGTCGATACTATTTTTTCTACAACCTATGCGCTGCTTAAAGAGAATAGAGATATCCTTGAAAAATGTGCCAGGGCGTTGCTGGAGAAAGAGACGCTGGATGAGTCGGAGCTTAAAAAACTGACAAAAAAAATGCATAAGGTGCAATTGGCTACCGAACCGGTTTCAGCTCTCTCAAGAGAACCCACTTCCTCAGGAGCAGAATAATGTGGCTGGTGAAAACAGAGAAGAAAACAGAGAAGATGATAGGCAATAAAACCGGATCTGGTATCTCTTAGAAGAAATCCATTGCTGGAGCAATACACTTTTTTCTAAGAGGCATACTATGAAACTGATATTTATCTATAATGCAGATAGCGAGCTGGCAAATACCGTAAAAGATATCGGCCATAAATTATTCAGTCCCAATACCTACGACTACCTGTTCTGCAGTCTGACCTATGCACCTTCGAAGGGAAAACTTAATGGAAAACTTTTTGGTAGAATGCAGCGTCTGAGATGGTTTTTCTCCATCTTGATGAATTTGAAAAGCAGTATGGACTGAAAATGGATTATACGGTGATTCTGAAAGAAAAGAGCAGGCTGGAGGTTGTTGTCTCAAGAGAACAGCTCGGATCGTTTCAGTCGCTTGCGCACCTGATGGAGGCGATTACCAAGCTGGAGGCGAGTGACTAAAAAAAGTTCTGCTACTGATCCGGAATTTGGTTCCAGATCAGGTTCATCTCTAGAACAGCAGGACAGGGCACCTGACGGTTGTGCAGTACATGATTGGCAACAACAGAGCCTAACAGGACGTGATAATGTGTCTCCTCCCTCATGGCGGCCGATAACCATCATTTGGAAACCCTGGCCGTTGGCAAGGTGGGTAATGGTTTGCCGTGGTTGTCCTGTTTCAAGGGTAAGTTCACAGCTGAAACCCATATCCTGCAACAGAGCCTCGTGTTGTTCCAGCAGTTGTCTGCCGGATTTTCTGGCGACTCTGAATCGGATTCGAGAAATTTTGATACAATCGTGTAGGATTCCCCGACTAAACTAGAAGAAGCAACTCGAAGGCACAATGTTGCAATTGAGTACAAGTCTCATCCTGATGCGGTGGATATCAGCGTTGACACCTTGTGGAATATGTAAGCCTTGAGCAAAAAAACATCTGTTGGTCACATATTTTAGCAATTACCATCTCGATGAGATAATCTGGACAATTTAGGATTTTAAGTTGCTCCCTTTTAGGCATGTTTTTTGATCATGATCAAGTTCAAAATGTTCAGTTCTTCCAGATTATCTTTGAATCTCTTTTATTGATTAATCCGGTGGGCATTTAGGTTGGCAATCACCGCATCTCTTCCTTCCGAAATCCCGAGATTACAAAACATCATAATCTGCAACATGCTCTTTACTTTGTCTGGATACTTTATTTCACCAGCAACACCGGGTTGGCAATTTCATCGACCAACGAACACAAATGTTCCTCCGAGACGCGTTTTTTATTGCAAGGGAGAACGACCGGTCCTGCGTTTTCGTTTC
>WTAT01000161.1 GCA_013139415.1 Desulforhopalus sp. | reverse complement strand
TCTTCGTTGCGCGATAATTTTAATCCTCAAAATACTTAATGTATTCCTCCGGTTAAAATTATCGCCCGCCTCGAACTTGAAAAAATTTGCAGGTTTTCGTTCAGACACTACTTAAGGAGGCGTGTTATGGCTGCAAATTATTTAGATAGTTTCCGAACAGCAACTATTTACTTTATAACCCAAGCAAAAGTCAGTGTTATTGAACCAAACCTCAGTAGGACAATTGGAGCACCCTGCATACAATTTTTTTCACATGCCTTGATATCAAACGACAATGCTCATAAATAGATATTTTATTCCAGCCTTAATTTTACTTTATAATTTAATCGTTTATCACCACATTTCTTGCGACAGGTGGCTAAGTCATCAGATAGCCAGAGGGCTGGAAAAGTTTCTGTGAAAAGGTCATCAGTTAGAATCTCTTCAATTGATTTGTTGCGTATATTGTAGTCATCTATATCCTTACCTGCCTTTGTTAAGGCTTTGAGCATATCCCCAGGTCGTTTAACATCACGATTCGTAACCCAACAGCAAGGTGAAATGTAGCCTCTCGAATCAAGAAAGAACCTGTTCTTGGATGCTGATTTACAATTGATATTTGGATCTTTTTCAGCAACCGAGGTGTGACTTTTATGAGGCTGCCCCGTCCCGGGCTTTTCGATTTTATGGGGAATTGATATTGTTGCCCGTTCTAAATCGACCATATCTCCACTGGGGTGCAAAAATCTGTACTTTCCCCCATGGGGAAAACGACTGGAGAGAGTTGGCACAAAATGATCAAAACCCATATCATGGGCCAGAGCATGAGCTTCAGCAAGCTGATGTTGATTATGTTTGAAGAGAATATAATGCCAGTCGGCTTGAGCACCACCTGCAATAAAGGCTTCGACGTTTTCCATTATTTTGTCCCAATTGGCGCCAATGCGATAGAGATGATTTGTATCTCTTAATCCATCGATATGAAACTCAAACCAACTCTCTGTGTCAGCTAACAGCTCTCCAAATTTTTTCCACCAGGCTGGGTTCCTCATGGAACCATTGGTGGATGCCATGATGGTAATATTGTAATTTTTAACGAGAAATTCACAAATTTCATAAAACTCCTGTGCCATACATGGATCTCCAAAGTTACCGCAGAAATCAATCCTTGTAATTTTCTCTAAAAATTTATCAGGAAATAATCTCTTGACATCATCAAGAAAGAATTGGGTTGTTTCAATTTCTTTCACTGCTCGGCAATAATTTACAATATCGGTGCGTGGACACATCGGACATTTCACATTACAAATATCGGTTATTTCCCAATGGATTTTATATTTTTGGTTTATTTTGAACATACTGATAGCAAGAGATAAAAGTTTATTCGAGTTAACAACAATACTACGTTATTAAAATCATTATTAAAAAATTGTCCTGTTGATTCTGCCGCCTCCAATAATTTGTTTGCAGAAAACGACATCAGACTAGCAATCCTGTGCCATGTCTCACATAATAAGACACCAGGAAGATAAAAGTGATATGAAATTAAAAATGATATGAAATTTCGCCAATTGTGGCGGAGGATCTTCTCTAACTTATATGTTGCATTACTTATATGTTGCATTCTTCCTGAAAGCCTCTAACAAAGGAAGAGACCCGACGCTATCGTTGTTTTGGCTCTTGCTCTTCATGATGCTGTCAGGTAATCCCCATTTTGGCCCTTCATTTTATTATTTGAACCACTTTATACTCATAGAAAACTATTTCTACATTTTTTTTGTGTATGACAAAAATTAATAAAACAAACCTTCATTTCAGTGATCAACTTGACAAGTTACCCCGGTTGGAATAAGAGAACCATGTTGTACCAATCATTGACATAGCAATACTGCTTTCATACCTGTCTCAGCCATGCATATTCAAAACGATCCGCCTGCCTACAATATCCTCATGTACTCACATGACACTTATGGACTGGGACATATTCGCCGAACCATGGCCATCGCCAATCATTTACGGGATTCCAGGACCAATGTGCTCATCCTAACCGGTTCACCTATCGCCGGGCGTTTTCAGTTCCCCCAACACGTTGATTTTGTACGAATCCCTGGGATGATAAAAAAAACCAATGATGACTACCAATCGCTTTCCATTCGGATTGATCAGGAAAAGGCACTTTCCATCCGAACCAACATTATCCTGGCTACAGCCAAAACTTTTCAGCCACATCTCTTTATTGTTGACAAAGAACCGCTTGGATTAAAACGTGAAGTGTTGCCAACCCTGGAATGGTTAAAGAAATCGAGCCCATCCACCATGACGGTGCTGGGATTGCGCGACGTCCTTGATGAGTCGGTAGTCATTCAGAACGACTGGCGAGAAAAGAATGTATATACCTATTTAGATCAGCTGTATGGTGAAATATGGGTTTATGGTAACAGAAACATCTACGACCCGATTGAAATGTATAAAATTCCTGAAAAAATACACAGCAGGGTTAAATTCACCGGATATATTCCCCGCAAGACACTCTCGCCTGGAACCAAGGCCAGAGTCAGGAAAAGATACCGGATATTAGACGACGACAAGTTCATTCTTGTCACGACCGGTGGCGGTGGAGACGGCCTGGAAGTAATTGATCATTATCTGGTCATGCATGATTATTTCCCCACCTCTCTTCCATTTAAATCCATCATTATTACCGGGCCATTCATGCCCAAAAAAGTCAGGGAAGCTTTCAAAAAACGGGCTAAAAAATTCGGCATAAAAACACTGCCCTTTCACCCGAGAATGGAAGAACTGATGTCGGCAGCTGATCTGGTAATTTCCATGGGTGGCTATAACACCATCTGTGAGATACTCACCCAACAAACCCCCGCCTTGATAATTCCTAGAGAAACTCCCCGAAAAGAACAATTGATCAGGGCCAGAAGATTAAAAAGTAAGGGACTCCTGGATTTCATTCCCTGGACAGAAGTCACCCCTCAACTCCTCCGGGAAAAGATTTTTACCCTGTTCAGAGACCAGATCCAATATACCAAGAACATCAGCTCTTTTAAACTTTCAGGCTTAGATACAATGCTCGCCAGATTGACTCATTTCAAGGAAAAGGATGACCGGTACCGGAATAGGTTTTGATTTTCATCGAACGCCGCCTACCGTACATATCTGACCCCTCACACCACACCTCATTAACATGACACAAAAACATTCGAGACCAACCCTTGCCTACATTTTAAAAGGCTACCCAAGGATCTCCGAAACATTCATTTCCAACGAGATCCTGTTGTTGGAAAAAATGGGTTTCACAATGCGTCTTTTCCCCATGCGTCAGCCCCGTGAATCCTTTTGTCACGCCTCAGTAAAAGAGATTCAGGCCCAGGTGGATTATTTACCCACAGAATTGCTTCCGGATTTTCACCGCCTTCTCCGGCCAAATATCTTTTTGGCCGCCAAGAAACCAAAACAATTCAAAGAAACACTCCGGACAGCAGCACAAGGTGTCAACAAAGGCAAAGAACTTGCCACCCTTAAACATCTTCTGCAAGCTGGCTATCTGACCAACAATCATCTTGAAAGAGATAGTAACATTGCTCAACTCCATGGCCACTTTGCCCATTCGCCTACCTCAGTGACCATGTTTGCCTCTCTGCTTTCTGGCATCCCCTTCAGCTTCACAGCCCACGCAAAAGACATCTACACTTCCGACAAAGAGAAAATTCGCAGGAAGATTGCCCATGCTCAGTTTGTTGTGACCTGCACCAGACACAATAAAGAATACCTGCAGACCATTGCCGGAAACTGTCCCACCCCAATCCATTGTATCTATCACGGCATAGACTTGAATCTTTTCAGACAAACTGCATTGCAGCCAGAAACACACAATCCGTACAAAATCCTTACCGTAGCAAGAATGACACAAAAGAAGGGGCTGCCAACCATTTATAAAGCACTGGCTCGGTTGCAGCAAAAAGGCATCAAGTTTCAACACACCCTCATTGGAGACGGTGACGACAGGGAAAAAATCCTCGCGCTGATAACCTCCCTTGGCCTTGAAGATCATTGCAGATGGATCGGAACCCAGACCCACGAGGAGGTGCTTGTCCATTTTAAGGCCAGCGACCTTTTTGTTCTTGGCTGCGAAATAGCCGAAAACGGAGACCGGGATGGTATCCCGAATGTTCTGGTTGAGAGTCTGGCAATGGGTGTCCCAGCCCTATCCCCCAATGTATCCGCCATACCTGAGATCCTCATCGACGGGAAAACCGGCATGACTGTACCGCCATCCAAGCCGGAATATCTTGAAAAGGCTATGGTACGTATGCTTACTGACAAAAAACTCCGTAAGCGATTGATTGCCGGTGGGCTGGAACGAGTTAAGGAAAACTTTGACAACAGCCAATGGATACAAAAACTGGCAGAAATTTTTCGTGAGCACAACGAAATTTTTCGATAATTTTTTACCTGATTACGTATGAAACTCAGCCAATTCTGTGGACGTAGACATAATATGTTGATAACAAAAGAGAAATAAAATCCAGCAGGGTTGTCATCCCCGCCTACGCGGGAATGACAAAAAAGCAGCTGAGTTTCATACGTAATCAAAATTTTTTATAAGCAGAATCAATGGTAAAGGTCTCATCCATGGAAAACACAGCCAATGATATTGCATCTGTCACGACATTCGGTTTGTTGCGACATGGCCAGACAGAATGGAACATTCTAAAAAAGATACAGGGTTCAGGAGACTCTCCATTAACCGCTCAGGGAAAAGAAGAAACCGCCGAGTGGGCAGAGACCTTAAAAAGATACGACTGGGACCGAATTATCGCCAGTGATTTGGGCAGAGTAAGAACCACTGTCGACATCATCAACCGAAAACTCAATCTGCCCGTCACCTTCGATGCGAGACTGCGGGAGCAGTACTGGGGAGATTGGGAAGGGCTTACCATCCCCTCTATCCATGAAAATTTCAAAGAAGACCTTGCCCGCAGAGTGGCGATGGGTTGGGAATTTTCCGCGCCCGGTGGCGAAACCCGACTAGCGGTAAAGAATCGTGTACTGGCAACGCTTGTTGAGAGCGCAAAAAATTGGCCCGGTAAAAAAATCCTCATCGTTTGCCATCAGGGGGTGGTGAAATCGGTGCTCTACTCTATCAGCAAAAGGAAATTTCTTCCCGGTGAAGATCAGCTTCTGCAACATAACCAACTGCATATAATCAGCTGCAGCCGGCAACATTTCTCTCCGGTGCAACTCAACATCCCACGAACACCCGTGCTATGAGGGTCGCATATTATTGCCAGCATGTTCTAGGCATCGGACATTTCCATCGCAGCATGGAGATCTGCAAGGCAATAGCCCGCCACCACCCGATAACCCTCATTCTTGGCGGTCCCCCAGTTGTGGTCACCCATCCGGATATCCAGATACTCAAGCTACCGGGTTTGCAAATGGATAGTGAATTCAACAACATGGTTCCGTGTTGTTCCGATTTATCACTTGAGGAGGTCAAAACTGCACGACAAGAACAACTTTTTAACCATTTTCAAAACAACAGACCCGATATCTTCATTACTGAGCTCTATCCTTTTGGCCGTAAGGCGTTCAGGTTTGAACTTGACCCTCTGCTTGCTGCCATCCGTGAAGGTTCACTGCCGAACTGTTCCTGCTACTGCAGCGTGCGCGATATCCTGGTGGAAAAGAAAACAGGAAGAGAAAAATTTGAACAGCGAGTGGTTGAGACAATAAACTCATACTTCAACGGTATTCTCGTTCACGCAGATCCCGGAATTATTACCCTTGAAGAGACCTTTAATCGGCTCAGTGATATTAACACCCCTCTTCACTATACCGGCTTTGTCACTAAATCCGAACCACGAGCAGAGAGAGGACGGATCAGGAGAACATTGGGTCTATCGCCTGATGACAAACTGATTGTCGCCAGTATCGGCGGCGGTAATGTGGGAAGTGAACTGCTTCATGCC
>WTAT01000170.1 GCA_013139415.1 Desulforhopalus sp. | reverse complement strand
CCGAAACTTGAAGTGATAAGACGTACCCTATATTCTATATGCATATAAAGACACAGATCCACTCGAAATCCAATATCTTTGGATCCTGTATCAGTAAGAGATCGAAGGCAGGTAAGCGCCGACGGGCCTCCTCCCACAATTACCGAGCGCTCATCGAGGAAAATGCTGCCGACGATCTTTCCATCCAGTTCAGCAACGACCGAATAAAAACCAGGGTGCGAGAGTCGCATGGTTATGAGCGCCGTGGCAATTTCTATCGAAGGCATTTCAGGCGGAAATCTATGTTGATCGGCGATGGATTTGAACGCCTCGTAACAAATTCTTCCACACTCGTTGGCATCTTCAATAACGCCGGGTCGTAGTATCAGTACTATGGTCATCCATCCTTTTCGTCTGCAAGAACAACGGCCAAGTTATTATATAGTTGCTCTATATTACTAAAAAAATTAACAAGATACAGCACGAAGATCTACTTCTCTGAAACAGTAATCGAATTCCTTCGACAGTCAACATATTTCCAATGCACCTTGACTTTGTTGCTGAAAAAATAATCAAAAAAGTGTGTGGTCTTGATTATCGGCCAACATGTCTATCGAAACAGCATATCACCGAAAGACACCACAATTTCAACAGGCGGGCAAAACGTACCAACAGCTTGTTATGATTTTCGCAACTGTTTGTTCCCCCATTTCCGACGATTAAAAGCAGGATCTCGCTTATGCATAGCCATGCTTTTTTAACTGAGAAACCCCAGATCCGCCTCTATTTGACGTCATAATTCACTATAAATGAGCACTGGATAGATACTGACCAACATCAACCTCATCAATCTGGCTTGGATCCAGAAATTGTTCGGCGTAGGTCTGGTAGACACTGCTTTGCAGAAACAGGTCGAACAATTCGGCATCAATGTGTTTGTCATTGCGCATGAAGCTCATGATACGCAGGGCCTCGTTCAGCGTTTTCGGTTTTTTATATGGCCGGTCTGCGGCGGTCAGGGCCTCGAAAATATCTGCAATGGCCATGATACGTGCAGGAATGGTCATCTCCTCTTTTTTCAACCCCCGGGGATAGCCGGTGCCGATCATGGTCTCGTGGTGGGCACCAGCGATTTCGACCACATTCTTCATGTTTTCCGGAAAAGGGAGTCGCTCAAGCATGATAATGGTCTGAATGATATGCTCGTTAATTTTGAAGCGGTCCTCCGGCGACAGGGTCCCTTTCTGGATGGTCAGGTTGTACAGCTCACCCAGGTTATATCCATCTTCGGGGACAACCATGTTGAATCCGTAGGTATTGCCCTCGAAGGGATCTGGGTTGGTCCTGGGAATAACGTACTCCGGCTTGTCGGCCAGAACGTGTTCGACAACTGGCAATGACGGTGTCGGTTGCTTGTTTTTCATAGTGGACTCATCGTCGGAGAGCCCCAGACGATCATCAAGATGGCGCATCCATGTCTGGGTGGCAATGAGTTTCAGCCGTTCAATCTTTTCCTCGACCATAAACTCACCGCCGATGTTACAGTCTGCCACAAACGCGAAATCATCTTTTATCTGCTGTTTTCTTTTTTCCAGATCCGCCTGGAGTGCAGGAACATCAGCATCTCCGCCCAGGTGTTCTTTTAAAAAATCGATTTCTGCATCACGCAGCAGAATCTCGAAGCGCATGCGAATCTCGTGGATCCGGTTATAGATCGTCTCTAACTTGGTGGCCTTGTCCACCACATATTCAGGTGTAGTCACCTTGCCACAGTCGTGCAGCCAGGCAGCCACCTCGAATTCGTGGCGCTTATCTTCTGTGTCCATTTTGAAATCGGCAAAGGGAGGCTCTTCGGACTCATGGGCTGCGTTGACCAGCATTTTCGCCACAACAGGTACGCGCTTACAGTGGCCGCCGGTGTAGGGGGATTTCGCATCAATGGCACCGGCGAGAAGCTCGGTAATAGCGGTGAACAGGGCCTCTATTTCTTCTTTTGCTTTGATCAATCTGGCCGTGTAGTCCCGGATGGTACTTTTCATTAAAACGAAGGCCTTGATGAGAGAGTGGATCTCCTTGATGCTGGAGTCGAAAGGTTCCGATTCGGAGAAATCAGACTGCTGGATTTTCATCGACTCCTGTTCCAGGCGAATCAGGGCTCCTGATATCTTACGGGACACCAGCAGGGCCAAAGGCAGCACTACCAGCAACACTAGAAGAGAGAAAAGAAAAATCCGCTCCTGCATCCGCTGGATGTGACCCGTAAAGTCAGACACCGGAGCGACAGCGGCCAGTATCTGGTCAATTTTCAGTTCTGCTCTAAAGGCGGTTGACCGCACCAGATAGGCGGTACCGTTGACCGTCATTTCCCGGGTTCTGTTCCTCATACTCTCGGGATTACCTCGATAATCGGCAACAATCGCCCGGACAAGAGGGTCTGCGGAGTCATCGCTATGGAGAAAACTCAGGGTATCACCTTCTCCCTCTTTAACCGGGTTTTCCTGAGGATGGGCTATGATGTAGCCCTCTGGATCGAAGAGAAATAACATACCGTTGTCGGACACTTTCTGTTTTTTCAACGAAAGGGCAAACTGGTCCAGGGTAATGTCGACACCGAAGACCCCGCTGCCATCCATCATACTTTTCGCACAGGTAATGCCGGGGAGTTTCGTAGAACTGAAAACATAAGGTGCGGTGAAAAAGGTCGTGTCTTCCTGCTGTGCTCGAGTATACCATGCCCTTGTTCGCGGGTCGTAGTCCGGATCAAGGTTGTCTCTTTTTCCGATGACCTGCTGTTCCAGGTTCAAAAAACGCCAGTGCTGCTCGCGTACCCCTTGGGAATCGGTAAAAACGGAGCGCAGAGTATACATTGTTCCAACGGGTGCCTCGAACAGGACACGAAGTTCCGGTTGATCTCGAATTGCAATGACTTGAATGAAGCTTCCATCGTCGAACCCAACATAGGTTG
>WTAT01000305.1 GCA_013139415.1 Desulforhopalus sp. | reverse complement strand
GTCCTGACCACACATAAGACAAAATCGGTGGCTTTCCTGGGGAATTTCTGGGTTTGTTAGTTCCATTTTTTGACTGTTATATCATATTTTAAGAATGTAAAAGTCAGGCTGTTCACCTGGGCTCGTTTTCTTCGGGTTAAGAATTAAAGTGTTTTCTTTAATTACCCTCTTGACACAGGAAGAGAAGTGACCCAATATAACATATGCACAAATGGAGTCCATCTCTCTCTTTTTTTAACAGTATACTCAAGGGTGAAAGATTATGTGGAAAATTCTGATGCGTATCAACAAAAATCTGGTCTATGCCATTCCTCTTTTTATGCTGGCGGGCTTTTTGTTTGGAGGAGCGGTTGATGCGACATTGTCCAGGAAATTGAAACTGCTGATTATTCCACTTACATTTCTCATGGTGTATCCGATGATGGTCACCCTGAATATCAAACACCTGAAGCAGGGATTGAATCCTAAGCTGCAGGGGACCGCTCAGTTAATCAATTTTGTTCTCATTCCATTTATCGCCTTTTTTCTAGGTAAATGGTTCTTCCCGGAGCAACCATACATGGCACTGGGGCTTCTGCTTGCATCTCTTTTACCCACCAGCGGCATGACAATTTCCTGGACCGGCTTTGCCAAGGGTAATATGGGGGCGGCGGTCAATATGACTGTGATCGGCCTGACTCTCGGGTCGCTGGCAACACCTTTTTATGTGAGTGGGCTGCTCGGGGCAGAGGTCGAGGTTGATATTCTCAAGGTGATGCAACAGATTCTATTTATCGTATTTTTGCCGATGGGCCTTGGTTATGTTACCCGACAAGCTTTACTCAAAAAATATACCATGCCCGAATTTAAGGCGAAAATTGCTCCCCGCTTTCCCGCGATGTCTACCATCGGTGTACTGGGCATTGTCTTTGTCGCCATGGCCCTGAAGGCCAGCACCATTATTGAAAGCCCGGGGCTGCTTCTCCTTATTTTCATCCCCTTGCTGCTCCTTTACTTAATCAATTTTGCTCTCTCAACCGTCACAGCAAAAATGTTTTTCAACAGGGGTGATGGTATTGCTTTGGTATACGGAACCGTTATGAGAAATCTGTCGATAGCTCTTGCCATTGCAATTAATGGATTTGGCGAAGCAGGAGCCAATGCAGCGCTGGTCATTGCTCTTGCCTATATAATCCAGGTACAGTCGGCTGCCTGGTACGTCAAGTTCACCGACAGGTTTTTTGGAGTGGTAGTTAGAGATGAAGAGGCTTGTTAAAAAAGACAACCTCGTAAAACTCCAAATTGAAGAGTTTTTACGACACCATCAAAAAAGGATGGAGCGAAATTTTAGTAAATTGTTAATGATTTTCTTGCACAAAACAAGAAAATCCTTTTCGTAAAGGAACATATCACGTTTGTCGGTATTACAACAATCGCTGTACTGCTTCTTGTACTGCTTCTTTATAGAGTGAGTTGAAAATTTACCAGTGGAGCACAATATGAAATGGATGCAGTTTTTCACCCCTGTCTCTTCTATTAATTGGCAAGAGGCGCATCAACTTGTCGAGCAAACTCCTAACCGTGATGTTGTTTTTCTTGATGTCCGCCAACCTAAGGAATACACAAGAGGCCATTTAGCAGGGGCGACACTCATTCCGCTCGGTGATCTGGAAAATCGCCTGGAAGAACTCGAAAAAGATAAACCGATTATAATCTACTGAGCCAGTGGAGTGCGCAGCCGTGTTGCTGCGCAAACTTTGGTCGGTAAAGATTTTGGTCAAGTATATAATTTGACAGGTGGAATTAAGGCCTGGAAGAAAGAGGTGGCGGTTGGTCCCGAAGATACAGGGCTGCATCTTTTTACCAGTGCAGAGAGTCCCGAAGAGGCGGTGATTATCGGTTTTGGCCTGGAAATGGGGCTGCGTGATTTTTACCTTTCCATGCAGTCGAAGGCATCTCGGGAATCGACAAAGGCACTTTTCGGCAAACTTGCTGATATAGAGATCCTTCACCAGGAACGGCTGGTAGAACTCTACAGGGAGATCACCGGTACTGCCCTCACAATGACAGAGTTTGCCGAAAAAATAGCCGAACCAGCCATGGAGGGCGGTTTGACCACAGAAGAATATCTCCAGCTTTATAAAGTTGACCTCGATTCCGAACTGGAAGTGCTGGGGCTGGCGTTGGCCATTGAAGCACAGGCACTTGATCTTTACCTGCGGGCGGGTGAGAGAAGTGACAACATTAAAACCAAACAGGTCCTTTTCCAGATTGCCGAGGAAGAGCGCAGTCATATAGCGAGGTTGAGTAGCTATATCGACCAGCAGCGGGATCTGACATGACAAAAAAGCTCGTTTTCATCGGTGGTGACAGAGTGGTTACATGGTCATGATGGTCAACCTGTCATTCAGTTCAATACCCCCTTGTGGGGTGTTTAGGGTACTTTGCATAAGTTGATTGTTCATCAGCCACTGTACGAGAATCTGCATAATGCTTATGTTCATTATTATGAACAGCAAGCTTTATGATATGCCGAAGTTACGTCAGAAAATTGGCGTATTTCGGGATCGAAGACATGCCGGACAGGTCTTGGCAGATATGCTGCATGAATGGAGCAGCGGCAAGGCGATCATTCTAGCGGTTCCTTCCGGAGGTCTACCGGTTGCAGTTGAGGTTGCCGGGGCTCTCAAGCTGCCTCTTGACGTGGCTGTCGTGAGTAAAATTTTACTCCCCTGGACTACAGAGGCTGGTTTCGGCGCCGTTGGTTTTGACGGTTCTGTCTGGATCAATCAACAGTATGTAGACCATTACAGTCTGGACCAGCCGACGATAAAGCAACAAACCCAGGCGGCTCTTAATAAAGTACAGCGACGGGTCAAGCTTTTTCGTGGTGACAGGCCGTGGCCTGACCTGCAGAATCGGCCGGTCATTGTTGTAGATGACGGTATAGCCGCCGGTTCCACCCTGCGTGTAGCCATCCGGGCCTTGCGTAATAGTGGTGCCGTCGAAATAATAGTTGCTGTGCCTACAGCCCATGAGGATTCCCTTGTCCAAATAATGAACGGGGTGGATGCACTCTACTGTGCAAACATACGCAGTGGATCGCAATTCGCCGTAGCCGCCGCCTACCAGCACTGGGATGATGTTGATGAGACTGACGCTGACCGGATGCTCACATCATTTCAAAATAGACTGTTGGTACAGGAAAAAAACAAGCGGGTAATGAGACGATAATGGGCCAACAGCAGGTCAATGCTCTGTTGCGAAGTATTGAGGTGGAAACTTTATCAAAGAGTAGGGGGCGA
>WTAT01000377.1 GCA_013139415.1 Desulforhopalus sp. | reverse complement strand
TGACCGGCAGGGGCACAGGCTTGGATGACGAGCAGTTACAGCATAAGGTGTCAGTAATTGAAAGGGCACTTGCAGTTAATAAACCAGAAGCCCGGGATGGCCTCGATATCCTTGCCAAGGTCGGAGGATTTGAAATTGGTGGTCTTGCCGGGTTAATACTCGGGGCAGCGGCAAACAATAAACCCGTGGTGATTGATGGCTTCATATCCACGGCTGCAGCTCTTATTGCCTATAAGGTTGAGCCGTTTGTCAGAGATTATCTCATATTTTCTCACAGATCTGTTGAGCCTGGTCATGAGGCTATGCAGGAGGCTCTCGGATGTAAAAAACCACTTCTTGATTTAAATTTTCGTTTAGGGGAGGGCACCGGAGCTGCTGTGGCTATGAACCTTGTTGAGGGGGCCGTAGCTATCCTGACTAAGGTGGCAACCTTTGAAGAAGCCGCTGTAGAAGAAGCAGACAAATAGCCGGCGGAAGTTAATATGGCTACCTCCGAAAAAGGGATATCCCTTTTATGTGCTAGATTTTGTACCGCAATACGTTTTCTCACCATTGTTCCGGTATCCTGGCGGGCAGAGGATGACCCGCAGCAGTTCAATAAATGTTTGCCGTTTTTCCCTGTTGTAGGTGCGCTTATTGGTGTTGTTGGTCATTTGGGAGCGTATATCTTTCAGTTCATTTTTCCCCAGCAGGTGGTTGCAGTCCTCGCTCTTGTTTACCTCGCTTTTATCTCAGGTTTTCTCCACCTTGATGGACTTGCCGACAGTGCCGACGGTCTGCTTAGTTCACGTCCTCGAGAAGATTGTCTGAATATAATGAAAGACAGCAGATCTGGTGCCATGGGCGTTGTTGTTGTCGTCTGCCTAATGCTGGCTAAATACAGCGCATTGAGTTCAATGGATCCGGAAAAGCTCTGCCTGGCTATTTTTTTCATGCCCCTTGCCGGACGAAGTGCCATACTCTTCTCAATGGCTCGTCTGCCCTATGCAAAACCTGAAGGAGGGCTTGGCCGCCTTTTTTATTCTGACAGCAGCAAAACTGCTGCGTTGGCCGCCTTTTTGTCGCTTCTGTTCCTCTTCGCTGTTTTAGCCCCGTCTCAGCTTATTGTGGCGCTCATTGCGATCATGGCAGTTAATCTGCTCTTTGGCAGATGGTGCAGGAGACTACTGGGGGGAGCGACTGGTGATACCCTGGGAGCAGTTTGCGAACTAACCGAAGCGATTACGGCCATCGCTTTTACCGCCTCCTTTTTATTTTTATAAAAGCAACAATCGGAACGCTATGAAAACATTCGAACATGGTGGCAATATTCATAAAATACTTCGAGACTCACCTGCAAGAGAGCAGGAAGTTCTCGATTTCAGTGCTAATATTAATCCGCTTGGTCCCCCGGAATGGTTTCGTCCATTGATCAGTAGCCAGCTGGAACAGCTTATTCATTATCCAGATCCTGAGTATACCAGTTTTATCAAGGCTATTTCCGAACATACAGGTATAGCAACGGATCATATAATCGTAGGCAATGGCACGACTGAGCTGCTTTATGCCTTTATGCGTGTTCTTCCCTGCAAACGTGCCCTTATTCCTGTTCCCTCGTATGTGGATTATGCCAGGGCAGCAAAAATAGCAGGATTGAAAGTTGAGAATTTCAGCATATTGGAAGATGATGATTTCATTCTTGATATAGTCAGGCTTTCGTCGATGATCAAACCTGAAGATCTTGTGGTCATTGCCACCCCCAATAACCCAACAGGAAAAACAGTCAGCAGAGCCGAACTGCTATCAGTTATAAAAGACTTTCCGCAGAGCTATTTTCTTATCGACGAAGCCTTTCTTGATTTTATAGAAGGTGGCAAAACAATTGGCGGAGAGGCTCCTAATATTCTGACCCTCAACTCCATGACCAAGTTTTATGGAGTTCCCGGTTTACGAATTGGGTATGGTATCTTATCTCCATCTTTTGTCCTACAGATAAAGGAAAATCTCCCACCCTGGACGGTAAACAGCCTGGCCCAGGCGGTGGGCACCGAGGCCCTGAAAGATACAGCGTATCAAGTGAAAACCAGACGTAATTGTCGTGAATTGCGTCTGGAGATGGAAACTGGACTCCAGGATATTCACCAGCTTAAAGTTTATAGCTCAGAAGCAAATTACCTCTTCGTAAAAATTCTCGACGGTGGTAAGGCAACGACACTTGCTGACTATTGTCTAAGCCATGGCATCATGATTCGCCGCTGTGAAAACTATAAAGGGCTTGAATCCTCTAGCTCATTTTTTCGTGTAGCCGTTCGAACAAGGCGTGAAAATCTCCGATTTATTGAGCTGTTAGAAACATATTTTTCCAAGGGTACCAGCCGGAAGACAAGTCGCAAGAAAAAACGTTCCATAATGTTTCAAGGAACATGTTCTGACGCGGGAAAATCAATTATCACAGCTGCTTTATGCCGCATTTTATATCAGGACGGAGTGCGTGTTGCCCCCTTTAAAGCACAAAACATGTCCCTGAATTCTTTTGTCACTCTGCAGGGCGATGAAATGGGCAGGGCGCAGGTGGTCCAGGCGCAAGCCGCGAGACTTGATCCGGATTGCAGGATGAATCCTATTCTGCTCAAACCAAATTCTGACACGGGAAGCCAGATAATTGTCTGCGGTAAGCCGGTTGGTAATATGTCGGTTCTTGATTATAACGCTTATAAGCCCAAAGTATGGAATTCGGTATGTCAAAGTTACGATGCCCTTGCTGATGATTTTGATGTCGTTGTCCTTGAGGGGGCCGGTTCACCGGGGGAAGTCAATTTAAAAGCCGATGACATCGTCAATATGAAGATGGCCCGGTATGCCGAGGCACCGGTCATTCTTGTGGGCGATATCGACCGGGGAGGGGTATATGCCTCCTTTGTCGGAATAATGGAGGTCCTTTCTGAGTGGGAAAGACGACTGGTCGCGGGTTTTTTAGTGAATAAATTTCGCGGTCAGGCCTCCCTGCTTGAGTCCGCTCATAGCTATGTGAAAATGCACACAGGGCGCAATGTTCTTGGCGTTGTCCCTTATTTGAAAAACCTAGGCATTCCTGAAGAGGATTCGGTTTCTTTTAAAAAAGGGAGTTTCAATAAAAAACATT
Organism: Desulforhopalus sp.; assembly: GCA_013139415.1. Lineage (GTDB taxonomy): Bacteria > Desulfobacterota > Desulfobulbia > Desulfobulbales > Desulfocapsaceae > Desulforhopalus_A. The sequence continues at coordinate 3,794 of WTAT01000377.1, read as the reverse complement.
CTGGAGATGGAATCGAAATTGTTGTCATCAATCTTCCTCATATCTCTAACTTTACGGATGTTGAACCATTTTTGGAAGAACCTGATGTAAGCCTTCGAATTGTAGAAAATGCATCTGACGTTGGTTCGCCGCAGGCAATTATCTTACCCGGCTCAAAAAATGTCATCCATGATCTGCAATTTTTAAAGACCGGTGGTTTTGCCGGAATTATAGGTCAGTGCCTCGAAAACGGCTGCGAAATTGTCGGTATTTGTGGTGGATATCAGATGCTTGGCAAGGCGATTAACGATCCTTATGAAATAGAGTCTGTGGATGGGCAGTTGTCTGGTCTTGGATATCTTGATATGGAAACGGTGATCGAACTCGACAAAAATCTAACTCGTAAATCCGGTGTACACAAGCTCTCAGGTAAGAAAATTTTTGGCTATGAAATCCACCATGGAGTTTCTTCCATGGCACAATTTCCAGTACTTCAATTCGATGACGGGACAATCTGCGGCCAAATGGAACGATCCGAAAGAATTTGGGGCTGTTATCTACACGGATTATTTGACAGTGATGAATTCAGAAGATGGTTTATAGACAACCTGCGCCAGAGGGCAGGATTGCAACCGGTAGGCGACATAGTTGCACCCTATAACCTTGAGATCGCCTTTGACCGCTTGGCAGCAAGTGTTCGAGAAAGTATTGATATGGATGCTTTTTATCGTCTTCTGAATATTTGATGAATTGCATCGAGTCCAGCCACTGAACATGATCTATTTTTCACAACTTCTGTCAGCAATTTTGTTAGATGCCCTTCTGGGAGACCCTCGCTGGTACCCGCATCCGGTCAGAGGGATTGGCCTGGTGTGTTCCTGGAGTGAAGCCATTACAAGGTTGGTGACCAGCAATCTTTACCTTGCCGGTTTTATAACCGTTATAGTTGTGCTCGGAACCACTGGAACTATTGTTTCCCTGATACTTTATGCCGCTGCATCGTTTTCCTCGACTGCAGAGGGGGTAGTTGCTGTGATTCTCTTATATACCACCATTGCAGCTAGAGATCTGTTACGCCATAGTAATGAGGTGTATGTTCAACTACAGGATAAGGTGTCTCTGGAAAATGCTCGTATTGCCGTAGGGAAAATAGTAGGGCGGGACACCAATAAGTTAAACGAAGACGGAATATGCAGGGCTTCCATTGAAACGGTGGCCGAAAATATGGTGGACGGTATTACAGCCCCACTTTTTTTCGCAATACTTGCAAGTTGTTTTGCTCCTGTTCTCAATATCTCACCGATTACTTGTTCGGTTATCGGTGCATTTTTATATAAGGCTGTCAACACAATGGATTCAATGATCGCCTATAAAAATGAAAGATATCTCAAATTTGGTAGAGTCGCCGCAAAACTTGACGACGCAGTGAACTTTTTCCCCGCCAGGCTCAGCGGGGTCTGTTTGATAATAGCTGCATTTATTTTAAAATTGGATTACAGAAAAGCGGCAAAGGTATTCCTCCGAGACAGATTGAAGCACTCAAGCCCTAACGCCGGTCATACTGAGGCAGTGACCGCTGGGGCGCTTGGAATTCGTCTGGGGGGACCTTCATTCTATTTTGATACAATTGTTGAAAAACCTTTTATGGGTGATTCGGATTCTGAACCAGTCCCGGCAGATATTAAGAAAACAAACCGCCTTGTTATAGTCGGTTCATTGCTTTTCTTTTTTTTGCTCGTTGGAATGCGTATGTTGCTAATCTAGAGAGTGCCAAAAGCCCTGGACAGATTTTGCAGAAAGGGTGAGGCATTATTCAAATTATTGTTAATTAAGCTTAAACTGCTTGGAAGTACAAAAGCGTGATTTAAAAAAATCAGGGAGAAAATGAGTATGGAAAGAACATTTGCTATTATCAAACCTAATGCATTTGCCGATGGAAACAGCGGTAAAATAATCAGCCGTATTTATGATGAAGGATTCAAAGTAGTCGGATTGAAAAAGCTCTATTTAAGTAAAGTGGAAGCGGAAGGTTTTTACTATGTCCACAAAGAAAGGCCCTTCTTTGCCGAACTTACCGATTTTATGTCCAGCGGTCCCTGTGTTGTGATGGTTCTGGAAGCGGACAATGCAATCCAGAAGTGGCGAGATCTTATGGGTGCTACTAATCCGGCCGATGCCACCGAGGGAACTCTTAGACGTCAGTTTGGTGCATCTCTAGGGGAAAACGCCACTCATGGGTCTGATGCTCCCGATACCGCAGCGTTTGAGATGGGCTATTTTTTCTCCGGGCTGGAACTGCTTTAGTGACTTAGAAATGATTTTCTTGTTTTTTACAAGGAAATCATTTCGTGAAGGAACTTATCCCGCTCTTTTCAGCGGGGCTAGTCAACCTTTGTGTTCGACCTTTGTATGTTTCGGGCTGTCGAATGAAGGCTGCCCGAAACATTATCCGATCTGATTCCTTATTTACACCGTTTTACAATACAATCTAACTCGCCTTCCTGGAGGAGAATATTTATTTCTTCTCCAGGATGAGTGTCCGCAGATCTGGTAATTACCTGGTACGACTCATCCTTGGTGTTAAATTTTCTGACGATTGAATATCCCCTGCCCAGGGTGGCAAGCGGACTGACGCTGTTTAAAAGGGTCGCTTGTTCTGCCAGCGCCATTTGTTTTCGTTCAAGTATTCTCTGGATCTGGTTTTGTAATTGAATAACCAAAAAATGCAGGTGTCTTTGTTGTAACTCTATCCTGCCGGAAGGGGCCTGTGCCTGCAGTCTCCGGATGCAGGAACGTAATCTGTTTTCTCTGTTTGTTATGTTTTTAGTTACTGCCTGAAGCAGGTATGATTTACTTAACTGCAGTCGAAAATCGGGTTCTGTAAAGAGAGTCTTCATATTGCCAAGCATTCGGATGCTGTGGCGAAGTCGCTGTTCCCCAAAAGACATTTTTCGAGACATTTTGCTCAACAGGCCATTTCGCAAGGTTGCAATATGTCCATGCAGAGCATGGGTGTCGGGGACCAATTTCTCTGCAACACCCGTAGGAGTAGGGCAGCGAAAATCAGCACAAAAATCGGCAATAGTAAAATCGACCTCATGTCCGATTCCTGTCACAATTGGTACAACCGATCGATGGATGGCCTCGGCGACCACTTCTTCATTGAAGGCCCAGAGATCTTCAAGTGATCCTCCACCTCTGCATAAAACTATAATATCAACATCCTTTAGGGTATTTGCCGTCTGAATAGCTCCCACAATTTCGCTTGCGGCATCTTTACCCTGGACCCGTACAGGAAGAATCTGTATTTGAATCGGCGACTTCCTTATTTTGACAATTTTCAGGAAATCCTGAATGGCGGCCCCGGTTGGTGATGAAATAACAACAATTTTGGAGGGGTAGGGCGGCAGTTTATTTTTAGTTTCAGAAGCAAAATAGCCCTTTTGCGTCAATTTTATTTTTAGTTGTTCAAACTCTTTTTGGAGTTTACCCGTTCCGAAAAGTTCCACCGAATCTATAATGAGCTGATATTCACCACGGGGTTCGTATACCGTAATCCTTCCGAAACAGACAACATCCTGACCATCCTTAAGGCTAAGGTCGACAAATCTTTTCTGTTGTTTGAAAAGAACCGCACGTATCTGGGCAGAACCATCTTTCAAGGTAAAATAAGAGTGTCCTGAAAAGGGCATTTTAAAATTAGAAATTTCACCACTTATCCTTACAAAGCGAAAATTACTTTCAAGAATATTTTTTATGGAACGAGTCAGCTGGGTAACGGTGAGGATAGCTTGAGTTTCGAAGGTGTTCATTCT
>WTAT01000483.1 GCA_013139415.1 Desulforhopalus sp. | reverse complement strand
ATCAGGTAGGTTGTACTATCGATCGGATAGCCACAAAAATAATTTGATTGCCGAATGTATCATAAATTTTGATCATTCAGCGTTATTTCGAAGAGAGTTCCGCATTCCTCTCTGTTTCTGCACGATATGCGCCCTCCATGCTCTTCAATGATTTCCTTGGCAATTGCTAGGCTTAACCCAGTTCCTTGCCTATGATGAAGAAGATCAGGCGTAAATAAACCATCAAAAACCCTTTCGGTCAGCGACGGTTCCACGCCTGGACCTTGATCACCGACTTGAATAAATATTTGGGAAGCTTTTTTCCAGCAATTTATTGTGATAATCCCCGAAGGCGGTGAGTTTTTAATTGAATTATCAACTACATAACCAATTGCTTCCTTTAAAAGAGTCCAATCTGCAACAAATTCTATATTTTTGTCGCAATCGAAGCTCACCTCACCCACACCAACACCAGTCGATAAGCTACTGAATATACTAGTTATAGCAGGATGCAATGAACCTTTTGATAGTGTTTTGTTTATTCCGTCTTTAAGGTAATAATATCGCGAGATTTTTTCTACCAACTCTTGGATTTTCAGCCCTGATTCTTGCACCAACTTGACATACTCTTTGGCTTTTTCAGGAAGGCCGTCCATTTCTCCAAGAAGCTCGCTCCCTAAAATTATTCCATTTAATGGAGTTCTAGTTTCATGACTTAAAATGTTCAAGGCCATGGTTTTCAGCGTATCGACCTCTTCCATCCGGTTGAGTTTTGAATATACCTTTAGTTTTGCAAGAAGCTCGTCTTCGACAAATGGTTTTGTAAGATAATCATCAGCCCCTGCATCGTAACCTTTAAGTCGATCATCGATCATCGACATTCCTGAAATCATAATAATTTTGGAAAATTTGTGTTCATTTTGATTTCTGATACGTTTACAAACTTCATACCCATCAAGCCCTGGCATCATTACATCGAGTAAAATAATTTCCGGATAATATGTCCTCAGGTGAGCCAGAGCCTCCAAACCGGACATTGCCCCCCTGCATTCATATTCTGGATGAAAACTCAAAATCTCCCGCATTAACATAACATTTTGCGGTTCATCATCCACAATGAGTATTTTGGTTATTTTTTTCATATCCGTTTTAAAAGAACGTTATTTAGTGCCTTACTCCAGACTCACTGCCATTCAGTTCAATACCCCCTTGAGGGGTGCTCTCTTCAGTACCCCCTTGAGGGGTGCTCTTTTTATTACTCCCTTGAGGGGCACTGAAGTAAGTCCCAGCTTATTTTCCCGTTTACCGGGGTTTGTTCTTATATCAGGTTTGTTTCATTGACTATCATCAATTGCCGGGTAATCTATAATATAGTGTAACCCTTTTGACTCTTTCCTAGCAAGTGACGCATCAATTATTAATGAAGCTACTAGAGAAATATTCCGAAGTTCAAGCATATTAGGTGTAATTTTATATTTTTTCAATATTTCATTTATTTCTTTTCTTACCTCCGCTATTCTCTGTTTAGCTAATATTAATCTCGATTCCTTCCTGACAATCCCAACATAATTCCACATCACCCTTCTTATGACATCCCAATTGTGATTAATTAAAATTTCCTCGTCAATTTGTTCTTTGTCTGTTTTTTTGTAATCGTATTCTTTGTGCTTTTGCTCTTTTCCTAAAGTTCTCCAGTTTTTTTCACAATACCTATAAACATTTTCAGCGTAGACAATTGCTTCAAGAAGACTATTACTCGCCAAACGATTTCCTCCATGCAATCCCGTGCAGGAAGTTTCACCCAATGCAAAGAGATTTCCAACTGTAGTCCTCCCATGAATATCAGTAGTTACTCCTCCACATAAGTAATGGGCCGCAGGAACTACAGGTATCGGCCTTTCGGAAATATCTATACCTAGCGATAGACACTTTTCATAAATTGTTGGAAATCTTTTCTGCAAGAACTCTTTACCTTTGTGGCTTATGTCCAGATAGACACAATCGACACCAGACCGCTTCATTTCGGTATCAATAGCTCTCGCAACTTTATCTCTAGTCGCCAACTCCAATTGTTCCGGTTCATACTTTTCCATAAACCGTTGGTTATCTTTATTTATAAGTATTGCTCCCTCACCTCGCACTGCTTCTGATATAAGAAAATTTTTTGCGTTGTGGTGATAAAGACAAGTGGGGTGAAATTGGACAAATTCCATATTGTTTATCTCCGCACCTGCTCGATGAGCAACAGCTACACCATCTCCTGTGGCTATATCTGGATTGCTTGTGTAAAGATAGACTTTGCCCGTTCCTCCTGTACAAAGGACCACTATTTTAGCGAAAAACTGCGTTACATCTCCACATTCGTCTATTACATATGCGCCAACACACTTTTGTTGTTCATTTTTCTCTTTTTTATCTAAATCGCTCTCGGTTATTAAATCAACACACATATGATTTTCAAAAAGTGCTATATTACTTATTTTCTCTACACTCTCAACTAATGCTCTTTCTATTTCTCTCCCTGTCAAATCATAAGCATGGGCCACTCTTCTTTTAGAATGCCCACCCTCTTTTCCCAAACTCAATTTTCCATCTTTTTCTTTTACAAATTTAACGCCTAACTCCATAAGTTCACTTATTCGAACTGGACCATTCTTCACTACCATTTGCACTACATCTTCATCACACAGGCCTGCGCCTGCATCAATCGTATCCTTAATATGAGACTCAAAACTATCTTCAAAATCAAGCACCGCTGCAATACCGCCCTGAGCCAGGTTAGTCGCAGTATCCACTTCTTCCTTTTTCGTAATGACACTTACAGTCCCCAACCTGGAAGCCTTCAAGGCAAAAGACAAACCTGCAATGCCACTGCCAATAATTAAAAAATCAGATTTCATCAATAATCTCCCAAGAGAATGTTTCACGTGAAACACAAAAAAAAATATCAACAATATAATATAAAAACCTAAAAGGTTTTCTGTGTAAATTGCAAGACCTGGTTAGTTTTAAAAGCGAAAAAACAATACTTAAAAAGAAAAAGTAAAGTTTATGGAGATTTTTTTATTTGAAACGTTTACTTTGAACCATAAATAATTTTCTACTGAGGAATATTAATGAAATTATCTGCAAAAATAATTGCTGTTGCAAACCAAAAGGGTGGTGTAGGGAAAACCACTACTTCAATTAATCTATCAGCAGCCCTCGCACAAAAAAGAAAAAAAGTACTTATTGTTGACTCGGACCCCCAGGGTAATGCTTCCAGTGGGGTGGGTGTTAATGCGAAAAAGACAAAGGCGCATCTCTATCATGCTTACTCTGGAAAGTGTTCCACTTCTGAAATTGTCTGCAAAAGTGGAGTAAAAAATCTCGATATCCTCCCATCGAGTATCGACCTTGTTGCAGCAGAAATTGAAATGATTAATATTGATCGCCGGGAAACGAGATTGAAACTATTATTAGAACCACTACTCGAATCATACGATTATATAATAATAGACTGTCCTCCTTCACTGGGCCTTTTGACAGTTAATGCTTTAACATCAGCGGATTCGGTACTCATTCCTATGCAATGTGAGTATTTTGCAATGGAAGGCCTTGCTCAACTTGTCAGTACAATACGATCGGTGAAAAAATCCTTCAATAAATCACTTTATATTGAGGGATTAATATTAACAATGTTTGACAAGCGTAACAGGCTTACCCATCAGGTCGCGGCAGAAATAAAGAACCATTTTAATGAACAACTTTTTAAAACAGTAATTCCAAGAAACGTCAGACTCAGTGAGTGTCCAAGTCATGGACAGACAATTGTCGAATACGATAAACTATCGACCGGGGCTATGGCCTACGTTAAGCTTGCCAAGGAATTCTTGACAAATCAAAGGAAATAAAATGAGTAAGACAAAAGGATTGGGTCAAGGGGTTGGTTTACTTTTTGGAGAAGAAGAAGAAGATGAAAAATATTTTGAATGTAATATTAATAAAATAATCCCAAACAAATACCAACCACGAACAAATTTCAATTCCAGTGATCTTCAAGAACTGGCCGATTCGATAAGTGAGAAGGGGGTTATACAACCTCTCATTGTAACATCGGGCTTGGATGATAATTTTGAACTAATTGCCGGTGAAAGAAGACTCAGGGCTTCCAAACTCGCAGGTCTATCGCACGTGCCAGTGGTCCTTCTTGAAATTGACAATGAAGACGCTTTACTCGAATTGGCCCTCATTGAAAACGTCCAGAGAACCGACCTCAATGCCATAGAAGAAGCCGAAGCCTACAAGAAACTCATTGAAAAATTTGGCTATACTCAGGAAGAAACTGCGAAAAGGGTAGGGAAACAACGCTCAACAATTGCAAATATGTTGAGATTATTAAAACTACCAGATTTAATAAAGGGAGATATAGCAAATGGCTTATTAACAGAAGGGCACGGCCGCGCATTGGTTAAACTGGTTGATGACCCTTTAAAATTGCAGGAAATTAGAAATTTAATTATCAAAAACAGCCTTTCTGTCAGACAAACGGAAAAGATCATAAAAAAGGCCTCTTTTACTAAGCCATCAACTAAAAGGACAAATAAACCAGATTCAGAGGAGATTCCATCTTCATATAAAAATTCTCGGGTTATACAGCTAACCAATCGTTTGAATTCGAAGATTTCTATCATTCAAAGCGGCAGCCGAGGAAAGATCGAAATTGAATATTATTCCCATGATGACTTTGATCGTGTCACTGAGTTATTATTAGGTTAACAATGATGGTGTCGTAAAAACTACCCAAAGGGTATAGCAATCTTCAGGTATAGCAATCTTCATCCGAAGTCTTCGCTTATCTACTTAACCATCACTAATTTGAGTTTTTTACGAGATTGTAAACAATAAAAATATACATTTAACACCATTGCCACATCGCTCTAAACGTTTTATTTCTCATATTTTCAGTATGTTATAAATGTTCCATATAATAAAAGATCGACCCCGCCCCTGCTTTTCATCGTTTTGATGATAATTTTTGGAGCCATTTCAGTTCATGCCGAAATGCTCAGCTTCAAAGGCGAAAAAGTGAACCTAAGGGCAGGACCTGGAAAAAATTAACATTCGTAAAGGGGCCAGGATCTGGAACTGAAATAGTTGGCGAGGCATATTATGGTGTAGTTTTTAGTGCCTTACCCCTCGAGGGGGTATTGAAAAGAATCCTGGCTTATTTTCCCGTTTACCGGGGTTAGAATTTTACGGCATCAATCCGGCTGGGTTGAAGTTCACCACGAATCAGGATTAACGGGCTGGATAAGCTTAAATCTTCTCTGGGGATGGTTGTTTCACTTACTAAGTGTATCCGTCATGACAATATAAGGAAAAATCCTGTTTACTGGAGTTGAATCTTTTCAATATCAGTAAATAAAAATGGGACATGGTGTAATAACACCATGTCCCCTTTTTATTTTTTTATGGCGGAGAGGGAGTCCGCCATAATTAAAGTGCAACCAGTTTCACTACTAACTTTTTATGATATCTTATCAAGCATTTAAACAGTTACCATTCCCTTCTGTTGTATTATCCTGTTGCAATTAATAACACACAATAGTATCGTTTATGGTGGTATGTATGATGGTAT
>WTAT01000229.1 GCA_013139415.1 Desulforhopalus sp. | reverse complement strand
CCCAACTCCTGATAAGGACTTATATTTTTTTCTTTCAATTTATTCACCAGAGAATCCACAAAATGGGATAGGTGGCGATCAAGAAAATCACACTGTGCTTTTCTTAGGGGAGCAACGTCCATTTGCTGATGGGACTCCAAATAAATAAGGTACTGCATAAAATCGAGCTCAACCATCAAGGCATCGGGGCGCTCTTTAATGGTGCCCTGCTCAAAGTTCAATCCGAAATATTCATAGATGCGGTAAAGATCTTCATACAGTTTTGGAATCGCCTCCTTGACATGCCCGCTCTCAGATAAGGAAACGGGTGGATTCGGCACCTCAAAAGTTGTGGTGTAAATTGTGGAGACTTCTTCCTGGGGCTGTTCAAAGTCTGCTTTGCAGGCCATCACGTCTGAAAAAGTTGAAGCGCAGGGCAGAAGGCTCCCCAACTCCGTTAATTCACCAACAAAAGATCCATTTGCCAACCGAATTGATATTTCTGGCGTCGGAGGGCCGAATAGTGATGTAATTTCTTGATAGAAACGCATACGATGTATTGTAGAATTCATATTAAGCACCTCTAATTAAGGTTCAATTTCAATCGGTTCCCAGTTCCCGGAAAATGACTTTTGCGCCGCACGCTCCTTGTTGCCACCATCCCAAATAGCAATGGCGACCCCTAGAGTTGAATTAGGTGTAAAGTTCACAAGCTCTTTGCCAATTAATGAAGTGCGCAAAGAACGCTTAAATACCAGGTGCCAAAAGCCATCGATATATTCTGCTTGCGTCTCCAGTCCGCTTATTTCTGCAGAGCGTCGCTGACTGCTACCCCAGCCCCTGGCATAAACGTCAAAGGGTTTTTCCTTGTCGGCTTTCCATAGCCAGGCATTAACAGGGTTTGCCTCATCGCCCATTGCAAAGGCATTGGCATCAGGGGTGAGCGGGAACATAATTCCTGCGCCATCTGAAAAATCGTCCAAATCCTTTATCACGGTATTCGCGCGATCGTTCTTCCAGCGTAAACGCGCAAAGATCGTCCTGCCGTTGTGAGCAAGTTTAAGTTCCACATTGGAAACTGTTCCGTGATCGGTTTTTAATGCCATAAACGGTGACAGATATTGTGTGGCAGCTATAGGGCTCGGAGCAAGCCCGAGATTTTTCCCGGGTACCTGGCTCCAAATGTCTGCCAGCGGCTCCGTCAATTTGTCATTGGATGCATTAACACTTTTTACTTTCATCGTCTTCCTCAAATGGTCAGCAACCCCACCAGGGCCTGTATACAGTTCAAATTTCACATATTTAATGGTTTGTTTTTGAGTTATTCAGTGGCAGGTTTCGTGAATACTGAAAATCGATCGTGCCAGTTTTTACTAATCAATAAATCGATCAACTCTGATGGCTGCCCATTTTTTCTTTTCTCGCGCTCTTCCTTAATAATATCCAGAGCGCGGTGCACGTCTTTCCCAAAATAGCCTTCCAATACGCTGTCGGGGATACGCGCGTCATCAGTCCATTCTCCATTTTCATCATAGGAGAGGCTGGTGGAGAGTGGTGGGACATAATAAACGTTAGGCTGGGTTCCGTATTCAGGATGAAGTGGCAAGGCAACTTTCCATTTGTAAACCAGCTTGTAAACCTGGCTATCTTCATCATCAAGGTAGCCGTAGGCTCTTGTCCTGCCGGGACATTGCCTGTTACAGGCATTGGCGATGCCTTTCTCTATTCGAGGAAAACATTCTATGCATTTCTCACTTTTTTGTGATACCGGATTGAAGAAGACCATCTTGTAAGGGCATGCTTCTACACAGTGCCTGTAACCTTCACAGCGACTTTGGTCAATCAGTACTATACCGTCCTTCTCTCGCTTAGAAATTGCGTTTCTCGAACAGGCTTCTACACAGGCCGGTTTAGTACAATGATTACATTTTCGTGGCAGGTAGAAGAAATAGGGGTTTGGCCACTCGCCGCTGCCTTGATCTTCTTCCCAGTTGTAACCCCATTCAGGTTTTCCACCCATGGCCGATGTGGGTTCTAATTTGACAGACTGACCTTTGCCCTGGTAAAAAACCTCGTCATGATTGAACTGAAAGTTATCACCGCTATCAACCATAGTCGGCAGGGTACCTTCTTGAGCTTGCCCGTTTTCATCAAAGCCGCCTCCCTTTTTTTCGAAATCACGGGGGAATAGGGAGCCAGGTGCGGTGACAACGCTCATCCAACGCATATGCTCCGCACCCTCACGTTCAGTCCAGATGGTTTTACAGGCTACGACACAGGTCTGGCATCCCATGCATTTGCTCAAATCAATGACCGTTGCCAGTTGTCGCTTTGATGCTATCGATTTTCCGGTATTGCTATTGTTTTCCACACTTTTCACCATCAATTCGTCTATTACAAGTTCGTTCTCAACCGTTTTTCAGAGGCTCTCAAGATAGATAATTACGCTTTTTCTATATTGACCCGCACCCCTCTGTCTGTCGGAGATGGCGAGTTAGAAATAAAGTAGAACCTGAATTGTTCATAATTCAGCGCGAAATAGGTCGGCTTCGGTAAGCCAATCAACAGGCTGTCATGGGATTTCCAATCTTTAAACTGGTATGGCTCCCACATATAGGTGGTCACTACATCGGGTTTAACCGCTGCAGACAGTGAAGCCATTAATATGGCCGAACTGAAGTCATTATACAGTTTGACCTGGTCACCATCATTGATCCCTTTTTCAGCCGCGACCTTATCATTAATGAAAAGGACAGGTTGAGCTCTATGGAGCCTCAAAAAGTGCGGATTTCCTGAATGCAAGGTGTGAATACTATTGCGTGGATGGCCGCTAACTAGTCGAAAGGGGTGCATACCTCCAACGGGAGGGACATCTTTATGAACCGGAAAAGCTTCTCCTGCGTCAAGCAGCCATTCCTGATCGATATAGAATTGTGCCCTGCGTGTGTGCGTTGGATAGGTCTGTTTTTTAGCTACGTTATTGCCCAAAGAGTAAAGCGGTTTATCAACATGAAACTCACTGGAATTGGAAGCATCCTGAAAATAACCAGTGCCATGCAGTCGAACCGTTCCTTCTTTTTTATACTGTTCATAGGTGTATCCCTTGGGGAATATACCTATGATTTCATTGATCTGCACAAACTGGTCGACAACGTCTTCGTGTGTCGTTAATGCCCCATCCATGGTGTATCGGTTGTAGAGATCCGAATAAGCCCTGGGAATTGCCATTCGATCAATAAAGCCTTTCATGCCTCTTTCTTTGGCTCTTTCAGTAATTTTGCGGGTTAAATTCGCATAAATTTGCCACTCTTCTTTTGCTTCATCGGGCGGCTCTACCGCTTTCTGATTCAGGGGGTGATAAGGGTGTTCCACAAAGCCATAGCTCATATCCTCTTTTTCATAATACCAGGCACAGGGCAGCACGATATCGAAAAAGGCTGCCGAAGAGGACATGCGTGTTTCCAGACCAAAGATCATTTTGGCCTTTGGCCACAACACATCGACATATTGAGATCTTGAGCTTCTGACGCGGCGAAGTGGATTGTGACTGATGTACATCAAAACATTCGGATTCTTTTCCTTGGCAGGTGTGGCATGAGCTTCATCCAGATGCTTCTTTTCAAAGGCTTCTCTTAGATAGTCACCGAATGTCCTTCCTTTTAAGGCAGGATCATTCCACTCCGGCCGGTCCCATAGCTGATCAAAACCGGCATGGTTGTACATAAATATACTGGCGGGAACCATACCGATAAATTTGGTAAAACCTACCCTCATGGCGATTTGCATTTCTTCTTCAGTGGCATGGGGATCGTCCTCCCTCATGGCTTTTCTGACTTTCTCTTCAAACCAATGGATGAGATCCATGCCGCCTTCTTCTACAGGTCTCTCCAGAATTGCCATGAAATCGATATGATCTTCGATAAACAAATAGGAATTAAAGCCTGTACCCGGCTTACCCCAGTTTCCAGTCAAGCCCATTGCCATGATGATGGATCGGTCATGCAGATCACCATGGTAGTGTTTTGCGGAGTCCCAGCCGATAAAGCAACAGGTTCTTTTAGCCGCAATTTTTCTCGCCATCTCGCGAACGACTTTGGGTGAAATGCCACTGGTTCTATGCGCATCTTCTGGTCGATACTCGGTGTTCAGCATGGTTTTCAGGCGCCTGAAGACGGTTTCAACCCTGACTGTCTCTCCGCTGGCGATTTGTATGTCCCACTCGCCATCCAAAACCCATGACTCTCTCTGAGTCAGGGTTCTCCTTGGTGCCTGGGCGATTTTTCCTGTTTCTGAATCATAGATGTAATGCTGTCTGTCAGCGCTGGAATGGGGTTCCGGTGCCTCCCCCATGTCCACAGCGGTCAGGAATCTGCCGTTATCGTCCCTGACCAGAAGAGGCATATCTGTCTGTTCCTTAACAAAGTTTTCCTTGTAGAGTTTTTCTTCAATCAGGACCTGAGAAACTGCATTCCAGAAGGCGGCATCTGCGCCTGTATTAATGGGCAGGTGGATATCCGCAGCCAGGTTGGTGGGGTTATAGTCTGGTGACATAACCACGATTTCAGTTCCGTTATACCGGGATTCAGTGAGGAAGTGGTAATTGGCAGGGTATGTATAAGACCAGTTGGCGTGGGTCAGAATCACCATTTCTGCATCAAAAAAATTGTCGGTTGTCTGACCGAGTTTCATTTTTCCGAAGGTCTGGTTAATCCCTTTGATATCATCGGTTAATTGCGCGCCTGTTTCCAGGTTGGTTGCACCCAGGAAATTACCCAGCCTGTGAGTGCCAGCAGTTGCTACGGAACCTGCATGAGCATGGGGGGCATCTATCACAAAGGAGTCGGGCCCGTCTGATTCATGGGCATCGAGAATGGAATCTGCAATTTCTGTCAGTGCCTGATCCCAACTGATGCGCTGCCACTTTCCCTCGCCCCGTTTGCCAGCTCTTTTCAAGGGGAAACGTAGCCGCTCCGGGCTGGTAAGCAGCTGATGAAAACCGCAGCCTTTTTGACACCCCATGGGGTTGAAATCAGGATAATTATCGTTGGTTGCCGGAGAGTTAATCTCCTGTTCCTGACGCCAAACCACGCCATTTTTGGAGTATACCCTGAAAGAACAGGACGCAGGCGTACACATATTGGTATGGGTTCCCCAGGTAATCTGGTCCCAATCCCATAGCTTCCGATAGACTTCATCCCATGATGTGTAGCTTATTTGCTTTGTTCCAGCCATCACGTCACTGACAAAAGTCGGCGAAAAAGCACCACCGAGTGAGGTCATGGACAGCGCTAACCCACCACCGCTGATTTTTAGAAAATCTCTTCGTTTCATATCAGTTGTATTTTTACCGCGTTCTTTCATGGTGGAACCCTTTGAAAATATTTTTACTTGCAATTGGAGGCGTCAGCCGATCTAACTACCACTCTATCTTGTCGATTTTCATAACCCGCATTTCGCCGGCCAAAACAGTTTGATCCCGCAAACTTATTTCAAGCTCCAGGAGCGGCCCTTTTTGCTCGTCTCCATTTAATGCCAGCGTATCAAGCACGTTGTGCGCCTCAGTTCTATTCAAACTGCTGTAATAGCCATGTTCGACAGCCAGATCCGCCGCCTGGTATAAACCTGTAGTTTCGGTCTTCATGGAAAAAACAGGCTGTAATTCCTTATCCAGGGCAATATTTCCTTCGGCAGATACTTCCACAGGGCCATAGATGAGCACCACATTTTGCAACTCAATCCGCCCATTATCTTCAAGCCATTGTTGCAGGGTGTCCTGAGCCCCACTATTAGTCAGCTCACCTT
>WTAT01000495.1 GCA_013139415.1 Desulforhopalus sp. | reverse complement strand
CCTTAAAGATCCTTCTCTAATTGGTTGATATAAGGTTCTTTAAGGAAGGAAAATGTTATTTGATGAAAAACAGAAATTCTGACACGAGTAATTGTCGTCCACCGCAGATTAATTGACATCTAATACTGGCGGCCCCAGCATGGTCAGCATGCCCCAAAGGGAGCCTTTCCTTAGCTCTTTCCCCGGCCCCTGTCAAGATACTTCTCGTCGACGCATGGCTGAGGCCGGATCTCCGGCGGCTTTTGGGTAAACGGGTACCTGAAAGGGCAAGTTCTTGCCACAACTTGCCCTTCCGTGGTGAATGAGTTGAACACCCAGGCTGAAGGAGACGAGGAAGGAACCGACTAGGCCACCGCGCCGTCTGGCGGGGCATGAGCGGGATGTGGCCACAGCCCCAGGTGGCGGAGGATCTTCTCGATGACGTCGGGCTGATCAATGAACGCAATGATGCGCATCGCGCCACCACACCGGACACACAACAGCGGCTTGGCCGCATATGAGTCGATACTCATGCTTGACCCCAGTCTTTTTTTTTCGTTCGATATCAAGGCATGTGAAAAAAAATAACCGGAGACATATAGTTGATATCGGAGTCTTCGCTTACCTTCGAGGATTATTTTTTTCACATAACGCGGAGATCGGGCAGGTAAGCGCAGACTCCGAAAGGCCGTAAATCAACGGTCTCATAATAAAAATAGAATATTTATAGACTAGCCACATGAGTGAATGAATCGCTGTCCAGCGACATGTGATAAGGAGCAATGAATTAAGAAATCTGATTACCACCAATCCTCAGCAAGCTTTAATCGGTGCTGAGGGATAGGCTTTGTTTGAATTGCAAACTTGATTAACGCATCAACCATATAATCAAGATGAAATCTTCTGTTGCAGCGAAAACAGAAATCAGCCGGATACCGTGGAAGATGCTTTTGACTGACGAAATGGTGCGTGTCGTGGATTGAAAAAAAATGCATCATACCGGTTCGTCATCCTGCCGTTTTTTCAAAACGACTTTGACATCGGGCAGATAGTCCTTGAAGACGACGCCGTATATTTCCCAGATAGTGATAAAAAGAGCGGCAATAATCGGTCCGATAATTATGCCCAGTAAACCGAACATGGAAATACCGCCCAAGGTGCCAAAGAGGACAAAAAGATCGTGCATTTCGGTATCTTTACCGACCAGCCGCGGGCGAACGAGGTTGTCCAGGTTGCCGGCCACCACGCCACACAGGATTGCCAGAACGATCACTCCGGTAAAATCTCCGAGGAGGGTGAGGATTATCAGGGCTGGAAACCATACGATAGCTGTACCAACAGCAGGGATGACCGACATGACCGCCATCAGCGATCCCCAGAAAACCGGGCCATCTATTCCGGCTATGGCAAAAGCCACTCCACAGATAGTTCCCTGCATGATGCCGATGATCAGGGTGCCTTTGATTGTAGCTCTTGCCACCGAGGTAAACCTGCTGAGCAGCCGTTGTTCATTGAGATCATCCAAAGGCAGAGAGAACAGTATCTTTTGCAGCAGGAGGTCGCCCATGGTGAGGAAATAGAACATTACATAGAGCATGATAACCGACGAGAAAATAGCGCCAATCGTTAACTTGGTAAAAGATGAGAGCGAATTGATCAGGAAAGTGGAGACGATACCGACAAGCTCTCCGGCTTTCTGGATAATGATATCACGGTAGGGGTGTATTTCCTGGTAGTAGGGGATCTTTTCGAGGTAGACCGTGAGGGTCGTGGGTTCATTGATAAAGGTTTGTACCCATGGTGTAACGGATTGACCGATATGGATTGCCTGGGTTACCACCAGGGTGATAAGTATTGCAAGCGGCGTCAGGACCAGTAGGATGATTCCGAGCACGGTGAGAAGAGATGCCAGCGTCTCCTTTCCGCCAAGTTTGTCGGTAAGCCGGTGATGAACCGGCATCACCATCGCTGTAAAAAGTCCGGCCATGAAAATAGCCATCAGGAACTGATGGATCATGCTGAGAAAGAGGGCGGAAATCATTATAACCAGACAGAGGAGTGTCGTTTTATTGACCAGTGCTTGTTTCATCTTTTAGGAGGCTGTTGAGTTCAGATTTTAATAAGTCTATTTTTGAAAGGCGAGGGTGACCGATTCCTCCATCTCTTCGGCAATTTCCTCAAAGTCTTGGTCGGGCAGTGGTTCGCAGAGCACGACAATGTGCACCTCGCGTGGGCCATGTGCTCCGTTGACCATATGCGCTTCAATGTCGGCAGTCTTAGATGGGCCGGAGATGAAAACCAGGCTGTCCAGATGGGCTTTTTCCTGCAACAATGCATACGCTTCGGCCAGGTCGGCGACAAGATTCTCCCTTTTTAGCATCGCAATATGGAGAGAGGGAAGAAGGGAGGTTGAACGCGGTTGTCCCGGTTCCGTTAATTGGATCAAGGTGCCTGAATCGGCGACTCCGTTGATCGGAGCGGTTATGCCGATGAAAGAGGCGATGGTTTTGTCCTTGATCTGTTGGTCCGAACTGAAGGTGGTGTGCAGGGTAACGGCTTCGTGGTTAAAACGATTCCAGAGTTGTAAGGCTGCTATATTCGGGTGATCGTGCAAGATAACATGTTTCGTGTGATTGAACTCCGGCTCTTTTGTTCGGATCAGATCGACTACAACGGCTGCCGCTTCGTTGAACGATTCTACAATATGGGTGCAGACGTTTATATTGTTGCCGTTTTTTCGGAAAATTTCCACCAGTTCATCCTGCTCTGCTACGGTTCGACTATGAACTTTTTTCAGGGTTTCGCCGGTGTTCGGGGAAGAAAACAGCTCGGGAAAGGTCGTTTTCGAACGCTTTATGTCCGGTGCCTTCCCCAGGGCCTTGCGGATGTTTTTCAGAAAGGTGGTCTGGTTATCCATTATTTCTCCTCCTCGGTTACCGGGGGCTGGGGAGAGCTGTTTTTACTGTATTTCTCTTCCCAGAGTTCCGCAAAAGTTCTTTGGGCAATGGGTGGCAGATCCCGCTCGTCTGTCCAGCCGGAGGCGATTCCAGCCATTTTCCTGATCATTTTATTTTTCTTAACAAAGGGGCGCTGGAAAAACCGACCGATCTTGATAAGTTTTTGGTAGAGAGAACTCTTCGTTACAATAAACCCCCACAGGCTGAAGGTATAAGCTTCCACGGAATTATGCTGCCTGGTATTCCATCTGTCACTGCCATAGGCTAGTTTATGGCGAAGAGCGGCAAGCATCCTTGGCAGATCGATTTCCACGGGGCAGATATCCTTGCAGGCACCGCACAGGGTTTCACCTTTGCAGAGATCGGCATGTTTGTTGATGCCGTCCAGCAGTGGCGTGACGACTGCTCCAATCGGACCACAGTACGGAGAATTATAAGCATGTCCGCCGATTCTCCCGTAGACCGGACAGATATTCAGGCAAGCTCCGCAGCGGATGCAGGCAAGAACTTCGCGGAACTCAGGGTCTGCCAGAATATTTGAGCGACCGTTGTCGATAATGACCAGATGAAATTCTTTTGGGCCATCGGGGTCATCATCACTGCTCGGCCCACCAAGAAAGCTGACATAGGTGGACAATTTCTGCAGGGTTGCCCCACGGGTAAGAAGCTGGATTGTCTCCCGGTGCTCCTCGAGTGTTGCAACTATGCGCTCCATTCCCATGAGAGCGACATGAACCGGTGGCATGGTTGTGGCCATTCGGATGTTTCCCTCGTTGGACACCAGGCTGATATGGCCGGTTTCAGAACAGGCAAGGTTGCAGCCGGTCAGCCCCATGTCGGCGCTCAGCAGTTTCTCACGCAGAGCTTTGCGGGCAGCCAGGGTGAGTGCCGGCGGGTCGTTGGTAAAATCGATCCCCAGTTTTTCAGCAAAAAGTTCGCCGATCTGGTTGCGGTCCATGTGAATGCACGGTGCTATGATATGGGAGGGGGGATCGCCTGCCAGCTGAACGATATATTCTCCCAGGTCGGTTTCGACCACCTCAATGCCCTCAGCCTCAAGAGCCGGATCAATACCTACTTCCATGGAGATCATCGACTTGCCTTTGACCACCCGTTTGACCTGATTTTTCCTTGCTACCTCCAGGGTGTAGTTGATGGCGTCCTGAGCGGTTTCGGCAAAGTAGATATTGCCTCCCCGAGCTGTAACGTTTTCTGCCAGTTCGGCGAGGATGATGTCCAGATGTTCAAGATTTTTCATGCGCGATTTCTTCACCCGCTTGCGCATATCCTGGTCATCCATCGTCGCCCACAGCTCCATGGCACCCTTGCCGAAACGATCCTGAAGGTTATGCAGGCTTGCCTGCAGTCTTGGTGAGGCAAGGCCTTTTTTTGCTTCTTCTCTATATGCTGATTTTGGTGAGTTCATAACCTACCTCCCTGGTCGCCAGCGAGTATCTGGGCTATATGGAGTACCTGGACGTCTTCCCCTCGCCTCGAAATACGGCCGAGAATGTTCATCAGGCAGCTGATATCGCAGCCGGTAACGATGTTTGCTTTGGTAGCGAGGATGTTATCAATTTTTTCATCTGCCATGGCGGTACTGATTTCAGGATAGTTGACACTGAAGGTCCCCCCAAAGCCGCAACAGGTATCACTGTCCTTCATCTCGATAAGTTCAAGCCCCTGAATATTTCCCATCAAGGTCCGAGGTTGTTCTGCGATTCCCAAGCCCCGGCTCAGATGACAGGAGTCATGGTAAGTGACTGTGCCTGAAAATTCTGCCCCGACATCGTCTATGCCGAGTTCGTCTACCAGGTACTGGGTGAACTCATATGTTTTCGCACCGATCGCCAGTGCTCTGCTGTACATTGCAGGGTCATCTGCAAAAAGGTCCGGGTAATGGTGGCGTACCATATGAACGCAGGACCCGGATGGACAGACGATAACCTCTGCATTTTCAAAGAGATCAATAAAATGCTTTGCCGCGGCCGCTGCATCGCGCTGGTAGCCGCTGTTGTAGGCAGGCTGACCACAGCATGTTTGGCCCACTGGATAATCATAGGGGATTCCAAGTCTGTCGAAAACCGTGATCATCGCTTCGCCGGTTTCGGGAAACATGCTGTCAACAAGGCATTGGATAAAGAGGGAAACAGTTTCTCCAGACATTATTGTATCCTCAGTTTAATAGGGAAAAAACGGGGAACTGGTATTCCAGTTGGCCAAGTGTTGGTGCTTTTGAAAGAATTTCGTGAAGTTACTTATACCCCTCAAGAGGGTACTGAACAGAATCCCGACTTATTCTCCGTTTATCGGGGTTACTCGAATCAATTTTCATAATTTTCTACAAAGATTAATAGGAATGTACTGTATGAATGTACTGTATTAGAGAGAATTAGTAAATCAAACGAGATGAGGAGAGAAATGAAAATAACTGTGGAAATTATTTTCTTGCAAAAAAAACAGCAAAACCTTCCCGCAGTCAGAAAAAGCGGAGAGTTTTTTTGTTTCTCCTGCCATCAAGAGTCAAGGTAAGAGAGGCAGGTTATCGCTGCGGATAATTCTTTTTCCACAGCTCCTTTTGATTGTGCTGTATTTGGTCAGGGCCTTATAAAAGGCGCCCACAGCAAGTTCGGCACAATGGAAATGATCTGCCCGTATCTTTCCACCCTGGAAACCATTTTCTGGAAGTTTTTGGAATGGTCCTGGAATGAGGCAGTGTTGACTGTTCCATGTTTTAGCTGAGCCCCTTGCTTTTGAAGAATTTTTTATATTTCATGTCCTCTTTGAGAATGTGCCCAATCAGCCAGGTTGCAAGATAATCCAAAAGTGCTGTGGAGAGTATGTTTGGTCCAATGTCTGATGCTGAGTAAAAGGCAATGGTTTTATCGATAAAGGCTTGGTGTTGTTCTTCCTGCAGAGCTTTTTGGTCATAGTCATATTCGGCCATGAGATATTCTTCGGCTCGAAAATGGACCTGGGCGTAGTCGGTCATTTCCGTCAAAAGATCGGCAATAGTTCTCTGATCGGTCAGACTTGTCTGTTCAGAAATGAGCTTGTTGACCATTCCGATCAATTTCTTATGCTGATCATCCATTTCTTTCACACCAACACTGAACTCATCTTTCCAATTGATAATATCCATAAGCTTCCTCGATATAAGTGGTTGTTTTCTCACAATACTCTCTGGAGGTTTTGCAGAATACCATGAAGCTGATTCTTTACAAGAAATTATTCACAGGAGGATATGCTGAGGGAAATGACCTCCTGATTTCTGCACAAATCGCGAAATCAGGAGGGGAGGAGAGAGAAAGCGAATCTTGGTTTAACGTTCGGAGATGGGGATGAATGGGCGGGTTGTTTCGCCGGTATAGATCTGGCGGGGACGTGAAATCCGCAGCTTATGATCATGCATCTCTTTCCAGTTGGCTATCCAGCCGGGCATCCGACCAATGGCAAACATGACGGTGTACATATTGAGTGGGATACCGATGGCCCGAAGCAGGATGCCGCTATAGAAGTCAACGTTGGGATAGAGGTTTCTGGAAACAAAATAGTCATCACTCAGGGTGGCTTCTTCAAGTTCCAGCGCGATATCCAGCAGACTATCCTGTACTTTGAGTGCCTGCAGTACATCATGGACACGGTTTTTTAAGATTATCGATCGGGGATCGAAGTTCTTATATACCCTGTGACCAAAGCCCATAAGTCTGAATGGATCGTTTTTGTCTTTCGCCTTTTCGAGGTAATATGCCAGTGGACGGCCTGATTTTTTGATATCTTCAAGCATGGCAATCACTGCGGCATTGGCCCCCCCGTGTAACGGACCCCAGAGGGCACAAACCCCGGCGGCAACCGAGCTGAAAAGGTTTGCCCGGGAACTGCCGACCACCCGGACTGTAGAGGTTGAACAGTTCTGCTCATGATCGGCATGCAGGATCAGAAAGAGGTTGAGAGCCTTGTCGATAATTGGAGTGACTTTATACTCATGATAAGGATCTGAAAACATCATATGCAGAAAATTACCACAGTAGGTAAGGTTAGGGTTGGGGTGGTTGATAGGTTTACCGGAGGCCATCCGGTAGGCAAAGGCGGCAATTGTTCGAACTTTAGAAAGCAGCAGAGATGCAGTACGGTCAAACTGCGCCCCAGTGGTCGGTACTTCAAGCACTTCCGGATGAAAACAGGATATGAGGTTTAACATCGCTGAAAGAATCGCCATGGGCGGTGCAGATTGCGGAAAGCCGGAAAAGTGGTGCTCAAGATTAGTATGGAGCGGAGCATGTTCCTTTATTCTGTCAGAAAAGGTTTTGAGCTGATCTTTTTTAGGCAGTTCCCCGTAGAGAACAAGATATGCAGTTTCTATGAAAATGGCTTTTTCGGCTAGTTCTTCAATAGGGTAGCCTCTGTACCTGAGGATACCTTTTGCCCCGTCTACATAGGTTATAGATGAGTAGCAGGAGCCGGTGTTGCCAAATCCAGGGTCCATGGTGATGTAACCTGTTTCTCTGCGGAGATCTTGCGTATCAATACATTTTTCGTTCTCTGAACCGGTGATGACATCAAATTCATAACTGTTTCCATCAACGTTCAGGGTTGCTTTGTCGCTCATAGTATTCTCCAGGGCAATGTTAATTAACCGTCATAACCGGAGGTGGTTAGATTAAAGGTATCTGCCTCACGCAGTTTAAATCATAATATGGCCATCATTCTAAAATAATAGTAATCATTCGCATCACTCGCAATAGTTATTCAAGGTGTTTCTATTCGTTAGTGGTTAAGCGATAGTTTTGTTACTGAGTTGCTGCTTTATGATGGTGTTGATTTATTGCCCCTGTA
>WTAT01000303.1 GCA_013139415.1 Desulforhopalus sp. | reverse complement strand
GTAGGTAAAGAGTCTATTGCCAAAATGCTGCATAACTCCAGCCCCAGAAAGGACAAGCCATATGTAGTTGTTGATTGCGGCTCCACCCCTTCGGGCATTTTGGAGAGTGAACTATTTGGCCACGTGAAAGGATCTTTCACCCATGCCATCCAAGACAAGAAGGGGTTGATAGAGGCTGCCCATGGTGGCACCCTGTTTCTCGATGAGGTAGGAAATATTTCTCAGGAAATGCAGAGCAGGCTCCTCCGCTTTCTTGAGGAAAGAACTATTCGACAAGTTGGGGCCATCAAGGAAATAGACGTCGACTGCAGGGTGATTTCCGCAACCAATTCCGATCTGAAGGCAGATGCCGATGAAGGAAAGTTCAGGCTTGACCTCTATTACCGTTTGAAGGTTGTCACTCTTCTGGTTCCCCCGCTACGTGAGAGAAGTGAAGATATTCCAGAATTAGCCCAGTTTTTAGTCGACAGTTATACCAAGAAAAACAACCTCGCCAGTATGGAGCTGCCACAAAAAACCCTGGACTGGCTGCAGACACTTTCCTGGCCGGGTAACGTTCGGGAATTAAAGAATGCTCTGGAAACCGGGATTATCCTCTGCAAAAACAACCAGATCCTCCCGGAAGATCTACAATTAGACAGTGAACCTCTCCCGCTGGCTGAAAGTACCGATTCAAATTTCTCAATTGAACAAAGCGAAAAAGAGGCAATTATTCGGGCGTTAAAACAGACCAAAGGAGTAAAAAAAGATGCCGCAGAATTATTGGGTATCAGCCGCAGAGCCATCCAGTATAAAAGCAAAAAATATAACCTTGATGCCTCAGAATTTAAAAGTTGACCATCCGGTCCGTGTGCGATGCATGCTTTATGATCAATTTTCGCTACTTTAGATTCAGAGAATAAATTTCAGCCATAAAAAACCTGGGATGTTGTGCAAAGACAACATCCCAGGCTCTTAAGAAGATTTGGTAAGAAAGATAATCAGGGTGGCAACAGCAATAACCAGAGCAAGAATCGGAGCATTGTCTAAAAGACCAACCTGTTGCCCGATCCAAGCCGCCAGGTCGGTTGCCTTACTTAAAGCCACCAGCCATGGAAAGGCCGTAAATCAACGAGCTCATTTATTAAGAGCAACGGTTTCCCCTTCCCTGATATTGTAATTATGTTTATTTCTCGTTTCCGGCATATGCCGATTTTCCAGGTGCTCTGCGGCGCCTTTCTGATCAGTTTTTCAGGGATTTTTGTCAAGCGGGCTGATGTTTCCCCAACTGCTTCGGGTTTCTATCGGGTTTTTTTTGGTGCAATATTTCTTCTGTGTACCAGTATCTGGTTTAAAGATTTTAAGAAACTTACTCGGCCCGAGTTATTCCTTATCATTTTTTGCGGTTTTGTTTTCGCGCTTGACCTTTTTTACTGGCATGAAAGTATCATGTACATCGGTCCGGGACTGGCTACACTTTTAGGCAATTTTCAGGTATCTATTTTGGTTTATTCACTGCTGTGTGTTATACCGCTTTTCTTCTCAGCCTGAGAAAAATTCAGTCCGACAAAAGCCATTCCCAGTTTTCTTCTCTCATGATCGTGTCGGCAAGTTGTGCTGTTTTTCTCGGTTTGAAAATGCTTTATACCGGTGATTCATTTACCATCCCAAACGCCAAAAGCTTCTCGACTCTGCTCGGCCTCGGGCTGTTCAGTCAAACAATCGGTTGGGTTTTGATAGCTAACGCCATGCCTAACATACGTGCATCGTTTACCGGTTTGATCCTGCTTCTCCAACCGGCTCTGGCTTTTATCTGGGATGTCGCGCTATTTAACCGACCGACGAACATCCTTAACTGGATAGGGGTCATTGTCACCCTCGCTGCCATCTATATGGGATTGACCGGTAAGGCCAGGCGAACGTAGCCGTAAACAGTTGCATTCTTAAATAATCGCTATATTATTTGTAAAGGCAAGTCGTTATCTGTTTTCCCCCAATGATTCTTAGCAAAGAGACTATCATGAAAATTGCGAACTACAAGGATTCCCCTTCCCATAAATTTGACAACGAGACTGTAAAAGGTGTCACCGGCAGAGTCGTAATCGGCAAGGAAGATACGGCCGATAACTTTTGTATGCGTGTGTTTACCGTCGTTCCAGGCGGATTCACCCCCAGACATTCCCATGACTGGGAGCACGAAATATTTGTCCATTCCGGAAAAGGACAGGTCTACCAAAACGGAGAATGGAGGGAAGTCACCAGCGGCACGGTGGTTTTCATCCCAGGCAATGAAGAGCACCAGTTCATGAACGGCGGTGGTGAAGACTTCGTCTTTATTTGCCTCATTCCCTCTGGTGTTTCTGAGATATAACAGCCAAACAACGCTAAATAAACACGATAGGGCTGAACTTGCCATCCACGCAGGTAGCCCTTCTGTTTCAATTTATTTCATCTCAATAAACACCAAAAAGTAAAGCGCCAGACAACCCAAAACCAATAGAAGGTGCGACCAGTCTGCACTACGTAATAACTTCATAGACCTTTGACATATCACAATTATTTTTATCTTTTAGGTCGTCGAGTTCCTTAAATTCGAAAGTACCACTAAGGATCGAGCAAGTTTCCTTTGAGACATAAATCAAGCCGCCAGGACAAATGGATTCCAACCTTGAGGCAAGGTTAACGCCACATCCGAGAACCGTATAGTCACAGAATTCTTCGGAACCGATGGTTCCTGCAACCACTTCATCAGTGTTGATGCCGATACCTAACATAATATCAACACCCAGTTTTTGCTGCCATTTCTTTTTTAGGCTTTGCATCATTGCCTGCATTTCTATAGCGGCTTCTACTGCCTTTTCTGCATGGTTCTCCATGGGAACCGGATTTCCCCAAACCACCATCATTGAATCACCAACAAGTTTATCTATAGTCCCACCATTGGTTCTGACGATGGCTATAAGCTTGCCAAAGCAGTCACGCAGCATGGCAAACAATTGTTCAGGGGCAATCACTTCACATAGTTTGGTGAAACCTCGGAGATCAGCAAACATGACAGTAACTGTCTTTCGTACACCGTCCTGCTTAAGCAAATCCGGGTTTTTGAGAAGGAGTTCGGCGACGCTCGGCTCAACAAAAGAGCCGAACGCTTTTCTAATCTCATCTTTTTCCTCTGTAACAAAACGGTGCTCCCAGGCCAACACTCTGATAATAGATATCATGCAGCCAATCAATGGAGCCGTCAAAGGAATGTACAGGGAGTAACTTGATGTGTAAGAGTGGATAAGTACCCCGTAGAAAAACCATGACACAACAGTATATATAATTCCCTTAACTGTACCCTCTTCCAGGATAATGATGCCCGGGAATATGGTGTGGAACATGACGATCAGGACCATTACAGCTGCAGGCAGTGGGCTGTATTGCTTTTCTGGATCAAATGCCAGTATCAGTGAGTCAAAGCCCAGAAATATGTCAACAAACTGCAGAAAACACAAAGTCAATGCAAGGAGAATAGAGACGACCAAAAACATTTTCAGACGTGAATAGTTGTGTTTCAGATCGAGACGCATAATGGTGAAACCTTTATTAAATTGTTGTGTTAGTGTCTAAGAAATTATAAACAACAGTAAAAATGAGATAATCCTACCGCACCAACCAATAACAGAACACTGCTGCATACTAACCAACAAGCACGCTTCATGTTATCAAAGCAGATGGTTAGAAGTCAAATATCTTACTCATCACCGAAACAATTCCTCACAGCGAACTGTTTTTACACAAACAATGTTACAACCCTAACCCCGGTATACGGGAAATAAGCCGGGATTCTTTTCAATACCCCCTTGAGGGGTGTTCTTTTCAATACCCCCTTGAGCTTGGCCGCTAAATAAAATTGTACCACTTCTGCTCATTTAAAATGTACCGTGGCCTGCACAGTTAAATGTGGTTTGCGAGTAACGAAGATTGCGGGTTCTATGTTTGAAGGGGGAGTAGAATATGAATGATTTCTCTCGTAAAAGAAATCATTCACTTTTTTTGGAGGGAGATTTTATTTAGCGGTGGGAGTGCGAAGAGAGTCACCATCAATATTGATAATACAACAGCGATGACGGATGCGATCGAGCAAGGCATCATGGCGACGGTCGCTTAAGCCCAAGGGTGATCAATAAGGTGTGGAATCAGGTTCGAGATTTTGCCGGGGTGGATAAAGACAAGACTCCCCACTCTGCTCGACACGGCATGGGCGTGTTTATTATGGAGAAAACCGGCAATGTGGCGGCGGTGCAACGGCAGTTGGGGCATAAGAACGCCTCATTTTCTCTGCAGTATTCCCGAATAACCAACGATGAGCTGAAGCAGATTCTGGATGAAAGATAGGGTCGGCAGGAACATGAAGGGTTATCAATTATTGCCGAACGTACAGATATTTGCGAAGGACACCCTTTGGCGGGAGAGTGAAATTGACTGGATTCACCGGCCGGAATCAATGGAATACGCACCGATATGTTTGGAATAGTAAAATCTTGATCAGGGTTGAAAACCTGCGCCACAATGTGGTACACTTAGATAGGTCAAAGATGAGGCTTTTTAGCTTCCGAAAAAGGGTTTGTTGTCAGAAGGCAACAAGCCCTTTTTTCATATTCTACTTTTCGATGCACGGCATTTACGAAAGGTGGTCGTATATCTAAACGCAACATTCCGTTCAAATACGCCCGCTGGCCCATCCCATGGTAATTTGTAGAATATGGTGGAGATCGGTGATTGTGCTGGTATTGCAAACCAATAGGCGGCGCCAGATCATTGGGCTTATACCCAGCAGCACTACTTTCAATTGATATATAACAGATTCGGTAGTCTCAGACATGATGGAAGAATCATAGCATCATATCTGTACAAGACAATCGTACTTTACGATCTACCCCGGTTTTTTTCGCTCTCCTTCTTGTGAAAAAACAGGTTGTTGATGACCTTATTGTGACATATTCTCGGTCTCTATTTTATTACTTATATTATGAAATAAGGTCAAGCGGCTGTAGGCATACGCTCGGATAATATGTTTCCTGAAAGTGGACTACAACACAGAAGACTGTATTGCCGAATATCTGACTATCATTGTTGGTTTGTAGCTGAGCCTATCTGCTCCAGGAAAAAGGGTTGTAAGCAACTGCAAAGCCTGTTTCCCAGGCGGCTTTGCCGGTACACATATACCAATCTAAAAAATTTGCTGAAGTTGACGCAGAGTGGTTCCAATTGGAATACATTGCTAAAGGAATTTTTGTACATTCTTTTTCATAACAATCATATAATGAATAAAGGGTATCGAGCTGCCCTGCCGCTAATGCAAAAATTTCAGTAAGCGACTCAATGTATTCTGTTACTCCTGCAACTTTGGCATCATGATCTTTGACAATGTTTTCAGCATAGAACCTCTTTTTCGTTTTTTCTTTACATGCAGAATGTACACTATCAATCAATTCACTATGTTCAGGTAAAGCTTGATATAAACGTTTTCTCATTTTTTTACCGACTGTTTTTATCTTATTCAATATCACGTCGTTAAATCTGCCTGTAAAAAATCATTCTACAGGCCAGTTATAACAATTATTTTAGGAAAAGGAATTGAGCTTTAACAGGTGCTTCACAAAGTGGTCGTAATCCTCTTTACCATTACTTTTTTTGGGCGATGCGAAGATAGTTTCATTTTTTCCAAGCGCCTTGGAAAACTCTGTGCTGGTTCTGATGGGTTTTGAAAACAGAAAGTCTTCATATTGAGAACTGAGTTCACGGAATACTTCTTTTGATAGCCCCGTCCTTTTATCAAATTTGGTATACAGAATCTCGATTTTGGGCATATCGAGATTAAAGGTAGAGCATATTGATTGTGTTTCCGAAAGTACAAGTTGAAGACCCTTGATGGAAAATGCATCACTACACACCGGTATGGTAATAATGTCTGCGGCGCAAACACTTGAGATAACAGCTGTTCCAAGTGATGGAGGACAATCAACTATTATCAGGTCAAAATCATTATTCTTTAGGGTTTGACAGACGTTGGTGACAGCATTTTTTTGAGATGCAGGGTTGATAAGGTTCAGGTCCAGTAGACCATTATCCAGAGAGGAAGGCATCAGGTAGAGGTTTTCATCAATCTCTTTTAATGCGCCCATGACCATGTTTTCCGGGTTTTGCCAAATGTCACAAAAAATCGGATCATCATCGCTGGGCATCATGTCAAAAGAGAACGAGGCGGATCCTTGGGAATCCATATCGAGGATACATGTCTTAAATCCATACTGAACAGCTCTTGTGGCAATAGAAACAGCACTGGTTGTTTTGCCAACTCCTCCCTTCATATTTGCAAAAACAATTACTCTGAAAGAGTAATCAATTCCATTGTCGGATAAATATTCCTTCACCAACGATGAGGGAACCCCTAACTTGTTTCCCGGCAATGGAACAAGCTGTTCCTGCCGTAAACTGTTTTTAACCTCTCCAATGGTTTTTTCAGTCAGTTTACTTAAATCCAAGGTCGTCAATATATATTTTTGACGGCTATTCTTTTTCATCTTAACTCCTTAACAGCACAACAAATTACACGTTTTTCTGTGAAGTGGTGATATTTCACATTTGCCGAGCATGGGTTTAGCTTTTATCTGGATCAAAGTCTGAAATTCTATATTTTACTCTTAGTGAAGAGTAAATGCTATACATAGGCCCAATGAAAACATAGCTGCGATTTCACCCCGTAGGACTTCCGTTTTTTTTAATGGCACTGCACGTTATTGCTATTTGAGTATTTTTGCCCACCTGATCGAGCCGAGCACTCGTTCGGCAAACGGGTTTTGCCAAGGGCTTTGCGGGGCAGTGATCACTTCTTTAATACCCATCTTTTTCACTCGATTGCGAAAGAAAGCACCATAGATAGAATCCCGATCCCGCATCAGATATTTCGGCGCCGTATCCCAGGGGAAGGCTTCCACGATCTGTTGGGCTGTCCACTCGGCCGTCGGATTTGAGCTCACATTGAAATGTACGACTTTGCGACGGCTGTGGCTGAGGACCACCAGAACGAACAGAATATAGAAGGCGGCTGTCGGAACAGTGCAAAATTCAATCGAACACTTGTTCGCATGGTTTTTCAGGAAAGTCCGCCAAGTTTGAGACAGCTTTGAATTCTGCGGACGCCGGGGCATCAGGTTCGATACGATTCGTTCGGAAACCTCGAAACCCAGCCTGAGCAATTCCCCATGAATCCTGGGCGCACCCCAGCTTGGATTGGCTGCAGCCATCCTCCTGACAAGATCACGGATTTCACGACTGACTTGAGGCCTTCC
>WTAT01000227.1 GCA_013139415.1 Desulforhopalus sp. | reverse complement strand
CAGCACATGGCTGAATAGAAAAATGGCGGACAAATAAGTTGTCCGCCATTTTGGGTTTTCTTTTAGGCTTTACTGTTACAGCTTCTGGAGCGCTGCAATCCGATCCTCAATGGGGGGATGGCTCCGAAAGAAGGAAGCCAGCCCTCCTTCTTTCGGACGGATACCGAAGGCCGCCACCTGGTCAGGCAGATGCGATGGTTCGTGGTGGGCCTGCAACCGCTGCAGGGCGCTCACCATCTTCTCTTTGTTGGTTAGGTAGGCAGCTCCTTTATCGGCTGTAAATTCTCTTTTCCTCGAAAACCACATGACAATAATAGAGGCAAACAGCCCAAGGACAATTTCCAGAACGATGGTTACAGCCATGTAACCAAAAAAGCCCAAGCCCCCGCCCTCTTCATCACTGCTCAGGAAATTGTCAATTATATTGGCGGCAATACGGGAAAGAAAAATAACGAAGGTATTCAAAACACCTTGGATCAAGGAAAGCGTGACCATGTCACCACATGCCACATGGGTTATCTCATGAGCAAGCACCGCCTCGATCTCATCTTTGGCCATATTCTGTAACAGCCCGGTGGAAACGGCAACCAGTGCCGCGTTTTTCTTCATCCCCGTGGCAAAGGCGTTCATATCAGCAGAGTTGTAAATTGCAACCTCAGGCATGCCAATTTCCGCCTTTTCGGCCATACGGCGAACGGTATCATAGAGCCATTGCTCTGTCTGGTTACTTGGGTTTTCGATAACCTTGGCCCCGGTCGACTTCTTGGCAATCCATTTCGACATGGCCAAAGAAAGAAGGGAGCCCCCCATGCCAAACATCGCCGCAATTACCAGAAGCCCTGAGGTGGACCGCGAATCAATCCCAAAGATACTCATCACAATACCAAGCAAAATAAGTATTGCCATATTCGTTGCTAAAAACAGAACAATTCGTAACACGTCATTCCTCCAATTTCTTTTATCTTTTCCCCTGCAGGTGTCAGGTTACGACGACCATACAGAACCCTAACTATTTAATCAGGAATAAAGATAAACATCCTTTTGCCTGTCACAAGACGTTAACGGGAACTTGTTAGAAATCCCCAGATTCCAGATCAGTACCCTCAATTAATTTTCTGCAGCACTTTCTTCACCAGGTTTCCATCAACGGCACTCCCAAAATGCTGCATAATCGGTTTCATTGCCTGTATCTTGTTACCAAACGAGGAAAAATCGATATTCTTTTGTATCCAGGCAAAAATTTCCTCTTCACTGGCCTGTTTTGGCAGATATTCCTCCATTATTTTCAAAAAAGGCGATCCCTCATTACCCTGTGCAGCCAGAAGCTCCCTCTCTGATTTTATCAGCTTTTTAACAATGGCGATAACCTGCTCATCGCTTAATACTTTTTCTGTCTGGCGGGCAAATTCCCCCATCAAAATACGTATTGCTCCGGTCCTGTCAGTATCTCTTGCCTTCATGGCAACCTTCAATTCATCTCTCAGTGCTTCCTGCATACTCATATTTTTCTCTCCTGAAAATTATGCTTATATAGTATAGTTTCCATCCTGAAACTGCCCTTTTGCCCGATTTCATCGTTATAAGAGATTTTTTTTATCCTCGGAATATCAATTATATGCCTGCGGTAAAAAAATCTCTTATGCCTCGATCTCGAACAAAATGCCTACTTTCAGGACAGATACTAGTATAGAATTCATGACCTGATCGTTTCAGGCGCTCAGCAATACGAGGGATACGATACCACCTTCATACGGTAAACAAAACAGGCTTTCCAACCATCGTTTATGATTTTAGTCACTGCAGCAATTATTGAAAAGAACGGGCTTATCCTGGCAGCCCGGCGAAAACCGGGCAGCCACCTCGCAGGTTACTGGGAGTTTCCCGGTGGAAAAATTGAAGCCGATGAAACCAACGAAGAGTGTCTTGCCCGAGAACTCTGGGAAGAGTTCGGCATTAGATGTATCATCGGTGATTTTTTGGGTGAATCCATATACGACTACCAGACGAAAGTCATCAAATTGTTTGGCTATCGGGTTATGCACCTAAGCGGAAGCTTCCAATGCCGGGACCATGACCAGATAGTTTGGTTGCCGATTCATGAACTCCATTCTCTCAAATGGGCACCCGCTGATATTCCATTGGTGAAAAAGCTGCAGGAGTGATATCGAATCGACATTACACTTACCTTATTACCTCAAAACACCAGAGAATATTTCCACAAAAACCATTAACAGTCGACGACAAACACCCAGCATCAAATTCAATTCATGCATCAAACCACAACCTTTATAACCACCATAGTGACATCATCTTCCAGGTGTTTAGCGCCACGAAAATCTTCCAAAGCCACAGTTACCATAGTCAGAATTTCTTTAGCGGTAGCCGAACTATTGTTGCGGATGATCGCTTTGAGCTTTTCCTTACCAAACATCTCACCAGCTTCGTTACACATCTCCCATATGCCATCGGTACCAATCAGGATGATCTGGTTGAGCCCGAGTGTCCGCTGAAATTCCTCGTACTCGAAAGTAGAATCAAGGCCAAACGCCACACCTTTACCTTTAAGCTCGTCAAACTCGTCACTCTCCGGCTTATAAATCAGAGCCGGATCGTGTCCCGCCCTGACCCAGCGGATCTCGTGGGACATTGCACCAAGTTCGCAATAGAAAAAGGTCATGAAGTTGCCTGTATGATAGGTATCGCGGCTCAGGTACTTATTTACATCATTAATGATGCTGGCGGTCGGCCCAGGCATGGAAGCGCGCAGCATAACCAGTGCTCTTGCAGTCGCCATCAACAGGGCAGATGAGACACCATGCCCGGAAACATCTCCTACTACCACGGCCAGTCTCTCTTCATTAATCTGTATGAAATCGTAGTAATCACCTCCGGTTTCTTCGCAATATAGACTTGTACCTGCTATGTCAAACCCTTCGAGCGTTGGATCGGCACCGGGAAGAAGACTCTGCTGGACCTCTTCAGCGACTCCAAGGGCACTGCTCATTCGCAGATGCTCTTCAAGTTTAGGGATGATGTTGTTAAAGGTCGTAACAATCAGATCACGTTCATCTTTAAATTCAACACCTAACCTCACAGAAAAATCCCCCTGCTCCAGCCTCTTCATTCCGGAGACTATGGTCTTGATGTCTTTGGTATTTATCTTAGAAACAAACAGGGCCATACCGGCAACAAGAAGAATGACCAGTAAAGCTGCTGCTATTGAAATGACAGTTTGGCTTCGAATATAACTGGAGAAACTCTTGCCAACCTCTTC
This sequence comes from Desulforhopalus sp., assembly GCA_013139415.1. GTDB lineage: Bacteria > Desulfobacterota > Desulfobulbia > Desulfobulbales > Desulfocapsaceae > Desulforhopalus_A. Next base: position 9,718 of record WTAT01000227.1, on the reverse strand, counting down.
AGAGAGTTCCATAACCATCGATTTCGGTGCAACAATTACAAAATGCAGACCGGGAAAAATTTCGGCAAAAGCCCAAAAAGAGTCAACTCCTTGATAGGGCATCTCCAAACTTCCGACATTATCACTGGTAATATGCTGGGTTAATTTTGAAAAATCTGGATCTTCTGCAAGTAGCGTCATCCCTGTTGTTGAATGCCCGGCACCTTTCCCGGCCTCATCACTCTCTTGTTTTTGAGATAATATCCAAAATTCCTGTTCCTTTCTATCCGGATTTTTTGAAACACCGACGAGAAAGGACTGCATGTTACTTGACCACTGCGAGGAAATCTGGTTTTCCAGAAGAATGTTAGGAATTAACACATCGACCCCAGCCACACCTGCAAACGAACCATCGGGTTTTGAAAAGGGAGCCGAAGCGGTAAGTATCAATTGATTAGTTGTGGCATCGACAAGAGGCTGTCCCCAACTGAAACCTCCCCTTTCCCTGGCTTGAAGGTACCATGGTTGTAGACGAGCATCATAGTCCTCCGGATATCCCCCATGTCCGGGAAAGGAGATATGAACACCACTTTCCAGGCTGGCGAATATCCAGAAAAGACGATGATCAAGTTTTCCGGCAATCTCCTTGAGTTTTGCTGATAGAGTTGTAAAGCGTGTAATATCGTCCTGAACAGCGGCACGATCGACAGTCGATGGCACGAAAAAATTCGGATAATTTGTACTGATCAGCTTTGAAGCATGATGTCCATCCTCCATAATTTTCATATGAATCGGAGATGGCGCTAAATCATCCGGTGCTGTTGCAGCATTTTCAAAATCCTCTGCAAAGTAGACTTTACCTGGTTGGGAAAGAGGGAGGGACAAGGCAATTCCAGCCTCCAAGGTGAGCAACTGTAAAGCAAAGTTGAGCGATGTTCCTGCTTCTCCAGTAATCATCGCATAATTCTCGGTGGCCGAGACAATCTCTCTTCTTACTTCTTCAAAAAGCGTTTGCTGGGTTTGAGCCGAAAGGGACTTTCCCAGTTCTTTGGAGGCTTTCTGACTGAAGAGAGTAACCACTGCCATAGGAACCAAACTCGCAACGAGAAGAATGATAAAAATTTTCCATCTTAATTTCATACTGCACTCCTACAATGCGACAAGAGTTTGTTTTATATTGGAATCACATAGTTTTTCCCTCATATAATTCTTCAAACCCTACCTTATTCATTCGGTAAAGACAATCATTGGCCCTCGCACCTGCACAGGAAAAAACAGCGATGGCCCAATATAATGGTTATAAAAATACCCAGAAAGAGTGGAATGGCCAGGAGATTGTCTGACCACACACCATCTGTTATAGTTATCAGACTTATTACTATAAAAACTATCAATGAGGCATCAATCTGCTCAATTTAAAAAGGAATTAATAATGTCACTTCTGCCAGCTATTGAATTTGAAACCAGCCCCCAACCCGACAGCACGGTGATCTGGCTACACGGACTTGGGGCAGACGGAAACGATTTCGCCCCCATTGTTCCGGAGTTACGTCTTCCTGCAGACCTGTCCATTCGGTTTATTTTCCCCCATGCACCTGCAATGCCGGTTACAATCAACGGTGGTTTCGTCATGCCTGCCTGGTACGATATTCTAGAGATGAATATTGATAGAAAGGTCGATTTAGAAGGCTTAATGGCTTCCGCCAACGAAATTGAAGCCTTTGTCAGCCGCGAACTCGAACGAGGTGTCGACAGTAAAAGGATCGTCATCGCAGGCTTTTCACAAGGAGGCGCAGTAGCATATCAGGTTGCTCTCAGCCACGAGAAACAGCTTGGGGGCCTGCTTGCAATGTCGAGCTACTTCGCCACTGCCGATATCATTAGATACAGTGAGATAAATAAAACAATTCCCATCAAGATCCAACACGGCGAGCATGATTCGGTGGTACCGGAAGAACTCGGCCGTAAAGCCACCACTCAGCTCATCAAGCAGGGCTACAGCGTTAGCTATCAGAATTATCCAATGGAACATTCAGTCTGTCCAGAACAGATTGGTGTTATTTCCCAGTGGCTGCAAGCTATCCTGCACTGAAAAAAGATAATAACGGAGATCTCATGGATTCAATTGCTTTTATCGCTGAACAGAAAATTGCCGAGGCCATGCGGGAAAGAGACCTGAATTCCCCAAAGTGGAAAAACAAACCCCTTCCACTTGAAGACGATCGGTTTGTTCCCGATGATCTGAAAATGGCTTACAAGATTCTTAAAAACAGCGGCTATCTTCCACCGGAAATAGAGGAACGCAAGGAAGTCAAAAGATTAGAAGACCTGATAGCCAGCACAGAAGATGAACACGAACGTCTCAAACAGATGAAAAAACTCAATGTGCTGCTCATGAAAGTTGATGCAAAACGTCCATTTTCTTCCAATATATCCAGACAGCACGACTATTACCGGAAGGTTGTGGAAAGAATAAGTCTACAATCCAAACCAAAGGATAAATAATCGCCAGCAACTGAACTATGTGCAGTGAACTTGAGAGGAGAGGTATGAAAACCATTATCCCCAACAAGAACGTCGAGTTTCTTGCAGAAGCGGTGGAAAAGTTTAAAACAGCCTCATGTCCGGCAGCACTGACCGGAGCAGGTATATCAGTCAATAGCGGTATTGCCGATTTTCGCAGTTCCGGCGGAGTATGGACAATCTTTTCACCGGATGAATATGCAACGCTTGATGTTTTCCTCAAAAATCCTCGCAAAGCCTGGAAGCTCTACCGGGAGCTGGGCAAAGGGCTTATCGGCAAAAAACCGAATCAAGGCCACCAGGTGCTGGCCGATTTTGAAGAAAGTGGCCTTCTAAAAGGGCTGGTTACCCAGAACGTCGACAACCTGCACCAGGCCGCTGGCAGTAAAAATGTGCTGGAAATTCATGGTGACCATCAACACCTGCAATGCCTGCAGTGCGATACACTTATTTCGGTTATCAACGACCATTACACCATGAAAGATGTGCCTACATGCGCACATTGCCACTCACCCCTCAAACCTAACGTTGTCCTGTTTGGCGAAGCTGTCAGGAATATGGACAGGATCGAAGAACTCATCGTCAATTGCGATCTGCTACTGGTTATCGGTACGTCTGCGAACGTATATCCAGCTGCAGGTCTACCAACTTTGGTGAAAGAACACGGTGGGTTGATCTACGAATTCAATCAGGAACCGGCACTCTCAGCCCATGGATACACTAGGACGTCATCGATTTCCGACTATTTTTTTGAAGGTGATCTTGCTGCTACACTGCCGATGTTTGGGCGGAGTGTTTTGGTGCCTTACTAATGACCATCACAGGATGCCATAGCGTATACCCGGCTTCTCGATATCTCAATTTTAACAGCGTCGGAATTACAAACGTACAACCCACGGTAACAAAAAGAATGTAGCTGAGTAAACTTCTCTTTCGCTTAAAAGTTGTAGTCGATTAACGTTCCTTTGTCGTATCCCAGGTTGTTTTCAATAAAAAGATTCCTACCGGGATATAGGACGCGAGGGCAAGTGCGGCAATATTAGGAAAACTAATCTGGGTCTCTGGAGAATATATAAGCAAATATGCAACCAGAACCGGCAATTTATCAAATTGAAAAAAAGCAAAAAGCCCCAGGACAAATCGTCGCATCAGATCTGGGTGTCGATCAGATGATCCTTTCGAGGCCCGGTAAAAAAGATAGCAAGAAATCGATACTCCCAACAGAAACAGGCCGGTGCCAATCAGTACTTCCATAGTCAGGGAAGATGCATCGGCTGTAAGCTTTTTTGCATCAGAAGGAAACCAGTAAACAGATGAAAGAAAGAGACTGGTAAGATAACCACCGATCCCACCAAGCAAATATTTAAAATGGACGCTGGATACCTGCTCTCCCTCAGCCGGTTTCACTTTTACCAGAAAAAGAGCAAGGGTCATTCCTGTTAAAATCAGCCCAATAAGAAAATAAGGCCATGCAGGCACCTTGTCGTAGACAGGAAAAAAGAGTCGCTCTGCATCAATCGGTAAAAAAAACAGAATCCCGAAAAAAAACGAACAAAACGCCCCAAAGCCAAGCAGCAATCCGGTCATCAATTGCGCAAGACCGGTAAGGTAACTGAGCCCAGCCACAAAAGATGCAAAACCAGCGATAAGAACTCGTACCACCATCTGTTGGCAATCTCCTCTAAAATTGTTGTAATCCAAACCATCACAGTCCATTAACAAATAACTATTCTCCCAGAATGTAGCAACTTATTCCAGCAGAAAAGAAGAAGGTATTAAGGATTCCTGGATTCGAACAGACAAATCACCCCAAGATATCTGAGTGTTATCACCAAACACATAGTCTCTCTCACTGCTTCAAGACTAAAAACCACAAGGAGCGTTACTTCTGCATCCTTTTGAATATTTCTCTCGGAACCTATCTTAATTCCCCAAATATTTTCATGGACGTATCCCCCTTGCCGCCACATTGTGCCATGCTTAGTGTTCTTAGCAACGTTTGGTGGCGTCGCAAAAACTACATGTTGCCAATTTCACGTCATTCCCGCGTAGGCGGGAATCTAGTTATTTCAGCACGTTCTGGATCGAAGTCTGCGCTTATCTCCCGCCTACGCGGGAATGACGGTATAGCGAAGTTTTTACGAGATTATCACGTTTAACTTGACCATTAAATACTAGAAAGGGGAAGCCCCTATGAATATGCCGCTTCGAGACCAGACGCTCGAGTCACTCACTTTCGACAACCGTTTCGTGCAGGAACTGCCCCCAGACCCGCAACCGAAAAATTACCGTCGCCAGGTTAGCGGCGCCTGCTATTCCCGGGTCTTGCCGACAACAGTGTCCTCCCCGAAACTGGTAACCCACAGCCGTGAAGCAGCAGGATTACTCAACCTTTCTGAGGAATCCTGTGAGTCATCCCTCTTTACGGAAATATTTGCAGGAAACAATTTGCTCTCCGGCATGGACCCTTTCGCCATGTGTTACGGTGGACATCAGTTCGGCAACTGGGCGGGGCAGCTGGGAGATGGACGGGCGATAAACCTTGGAGATGTTATTAATAGCCAGCAAGAAAGATGGACACTCCAGCTTAAAGGAGCCGGCCCTACCCCCTACTCACGCCAAGCCGATGGCCTGGCTGTCCTGCGTTCTTCGATCAGGGAATTTCTCTGCAGTGAGGCTATGTACCACCTCGGGATACCGACGACCCGTGCTCTCAGTGTGATTACAACAGGCGAACTTGTTGAACGAGATATGTTTTACGACGGCCACCCCAAAGATGAACCGGGGGCGGTTGTTTGCCGGGTAGCGCCGTCATTCCTCAGGTTTGGAAATTATGAGATCCTGGCGTCAAGGGGAGAAACGGATCTTTTGAAGAAACTGGTAGATTATACCATCCGAACAGATTTTCCCCATCTCGGGGAACCATCAGTCACATGTTACACAGCATGGTTCAAAGAGATATGTCAAACCACTGCGGCAATGATCATCCACTGGATGCGAGTCGGTTTTGTTCACGGGGTTATGAATACGGACAATATGTCAGTTCTCGGATTAACCATCGACTACGGACCCTACGGCTGGCTCGAAGGCTATGATGCTCAATGGACTCCTAACACCACCGATGCCCGCGGCCGTCGTTACTGCTACAGCAACCAGCCACAGATCGGCCAGTGGAACCTTCTTCAACTGGCCAACGCGATCTATCCCCTGGTGAAACAGGTGGAACCTTTCCAGGAAGCCCTCGCCTACTACAATACTTTGTTTCTCAAAGGGTGGAACGATATGATGGCTGCTAAACTTGGATTAAAAACTTTTTCAGCCGAGACAGACGACACACTCATCGGCGAACTCGTTGAAATACTGCAGCTCGTGGAAACAGATATGACCATTTTTTTCAGGCAACTCGCCTCAATCACCACCAGCAGCAAGGTGCAGAGTGGAAACAATATACCTGCTGCTATCAGTGAAGCACACTATAAGCCGGAAGAAATAACCGAAAGCTACAGGCATCGAATGAACAGCTGGCTGCAATCGTATATTAAGCGACTAGAACATGACAAACTTCCACATGACAAACTTCCAGACGAGCTGAGAAGGCAGAAGATGAACAGTATCAACCCTAAGTATGTATTGCGCAACTACCTTGCCCAGCTTGCCATTGACAAGGCAGAAGAAGGTGACAACTCCATGGTTATTGAGCTGCTCGACCTGCTTCGAAATCCATATGAAGAACAACCTGAAAGGGATCACTTTGCAGCAAAACGTCCGGAATGGGCACGCAATCGCGCGGGATGCTCAATGCTTTCGTGCAGCTCATAGCACAGCCCCCAAAACACATCACTAAGCACCTGAAATTAAGTCAATAACACTGAGAAGAATAGAATTCTCCGGCTAAGTCAAGCAGCAAAGCAGCTACATCAAAGCAGCTACATCAAAGCAACAATTTCCTTAGTCACTGCTTTGGTGTCTTTTCCTTCAACGTTAATCTCATGGTCTGCTGCTTTCCGATAAAGAGGCAGACGCCGGCAGTAAAGCTCTTTCGCCGCCTTGAGATCCTGGAGGAGAGGTCGTTTCTTTATTTTTCTTGCACCATTTGGATGTTTCTGTATAGCGGTAAGAATACCTTCTACACTGGAGTGCAGATAAATAACCCTTCCCAGTTTATGGATATTTTTCACCATAAAAAAGCCACCACCAGTAGAAACTATGGTATTGCTAACATGCCGCTTCAGCCAATTTGCAGTCTGCTGCTCCATCTCTCGAAATGCAGCTTCGCCCTGATCAGCAAAAATATTTCGGATCTTTTCTTTCGTTAGTGACTCTATCATATCGTCTGTATCCACAGCGAATCGTCCTGTGCGAATAGAGAGTTCCCTTGCTGTTCTGCCTTTGCCTACCCCCATAAAACCGATTAATATTATGTTCTCAGACACTTTATACCTCTTCTGGCTACAGTGATAGTCTTATGTATAATAGTCTTATGTATACTTAGGGGAAAATTGAGTATCTTTCTTTTCCGGGCGAAGACCTCAAAAGAAAACAGTAATGATCAGGATACCGGAGACCTGAGTATATCATATAGACAAGCAAATCTTCCTTTATCGCTGTACCGGCTATTCATTTTTCTTCTTTTTTTTCTTCTTCTTTGATGATGTTTTTTTATCTTTTTTAGCTTTTTTAGTTTTCTTTTGTTTTACTTCTTTCTTGCTCTTCTTATCTTCCTTGTCTTTTTTCTTTTTCTTACTCTTCTTTTTCGATTTATCTTTTTTCTCTAACTGCCTGATATTAGAGGAATCCTCCACCTTTGCATCATCGTCAACCTGGGGGATGTCTGTTGTTTTAGTCGCGGCAGTCAAGACTGGGACTGAATCTGGATTTTCAGATTTGGCACCACACAAAGCTTGAGCCGTTTCAATCACCAATTTAGCTCGAACGGGTCCAAATCCGTGTATTTTACTCAGGGCGTCTTCATTGGCTGCTGCCAGGTCTTCAGCACATTTATAACCATTTTCGACCAGGATCTCGGCAGTACGAAGACCGATACCATTTATTTTAATGATTGGAGTAGTCATGTTTCTCCCTCAGGTGGGCAAGGATCGGTAGCCTGCTCTAACGCAACCATTAAAAAACCCGTCTATTTTAATAGCCGACCGATCACAGCACAAAAGTAATGTGTATACGTTTCAAAACCAGTTTATTGGAGTAATACCCTGTGTAACAAATTATTCTTTTCTTGTCTTAGCAAATCCCCCTAATTTAGGTTTTTTCTTCAGATCAAGCTCTTCTACAAGTGACCTGAAATCAATGTTATTTTCATATAATACGTTAAAACAAGTGACTGCAACGGCTATGGTATTAGTGCCTTACTCTAGATTTCCTGTCATAAAAAACAAGAAATCTGGAGAGTGTATTGAAATTGGAAACTTAAAGTGACCACCAAGGCACTTATCCTGGCTTATTTTCCCGTTCACCGGGGTTAGGCACTTCACCTTTTTTCTTAAACGGCTTGATGTTTTTATCACTCACCTTGATGAGATCACACAACATGGGTAAACACAATGCAAACAATTCAAACGTAGCAAGTCTCTCCTTTTACGAACTTCGTTTCGGAGTAAAATAAAGATCTCCTCGTCTATGTGGCCAGACACATTGGCGATGCTCTGAGGAGGAAGAAAACCATTGATGACATGCGCAATGTGAACGAAATTTTTTCTCTCTTCACGCACTACTCTCCTGCATATATCATTATTAAGGAGGTAACCGAGTCTCAAAACCGAGTTTTGCAAGCCCGTGAAAGTTTCACGGAAATAACCGGCCTTTCAGGTTCGGAAATGGTCGGCAAAAGCATGACTGAGTTATTTCCTGCGGATTTTGCCGCCAAGGTCATCGACGACGACTGGGAGGTTGTTTCCAGCGGAATCCCACTACAGCTTGAACAACATATGGGAGGCCGGAATTTCTTGCTTATCTTTTGTGAATACCTAAATTATACTTAGTAGCAGAGTATTTCTCTGCTGCGCGGTTGTCTCAAAATCGGAGGGTATTGAAATGATTACCAAACAGGATCTATGTAAAAAGATAGAAGAGGTATTCCCTCAAGCTGGCGCCTGCGGCATTGATTATGATGTCGAATTTGATGAGAAGAACGAGGCTTGGGCAGTAGATTTGCATCATGGCTCTCATCATTTAAAAACATTTATTGAAATCGATGAGGCAGACAGCTGCATAGAGGGCAAGTCGTGCATACCGCTGGGATTGCAAATTGGTCAACTTAAGCACAATTTTGATCTGGCGTCCTGTACAGAACAATAAACTTGAAATAGAGGAACGAAAACCAGGCAGCCTAACGCCAAGGTAACTTGTCCTGCCGAAGGCAACACAGGTGCCTGATTTCTTTAAAGTCAAACAAAAAGGGCTTTTCTCCATCCTGCAACGTTTTGAAGTAAAGCCCTTTCCTGTATTACATCCACTTACTGGTTCAGTTCCAGATTACCTGGTTTTCCAAATATTCCTGCCTGTCCTTCCGGTTAAGTCGACCAAGATCCCCTTTGTCTCCCTTCTGCCTGTTTAAGGCACAGACATATTTTTGACCATCCTTCACTTTCACCAGTATAAACGCTTCGTATGTGCCTCTCATAATATACTCCTTTATGTTGTCTGAAATTCTTTTCTACCAACCCGATATTTCCCATCGTTCACGAAAATCCGGAAAAGCAGAACCGTTATTCGGTACCAAAGATTACGTTAACATCGGAGTAACGTCCCTTCCCCCTTTCCTGGTTACCTGTTTCGGGTTATGCTCAAGTCCATTACACAGCCACACATTGCACCAAAAAAGCAAATTCTACCTGTACTATATGTCAAACCCCACCTGAGAACCAGTATTAAGTGATTTTTTTTACCAAATACTTATCTCATGGGAGACAGCATCCAGCAACTGTGACAATATCCAGATAATAATCGTATCGACTGATACTCCAAAAACCTTCTCCCTAATCGCTAATTCGTTCCACCGAGGTATGACTTTTTCTGTTTCAGAGACTACAGTTTACAGTCTTGGAGAACACCCTAATCCCGGTTTTTTTTCCGTTTACCGGGGTTAGATATTTCCTTATTTCTGAAAATTGCTCGCACGAATAAGCCTATCACAAGCATTTGAGTCAAATCAAATGTGATCCAAAAAAAAGTTAGAGCAAAAGGATAAAAGAGAGAGAAA
>WTAT01000221.1 GCA_013139415.1 Desulforhopalus sp. | reverse complement strand
TCTTTTTCAAAGGGAGGGAAGGGGAAGACAGAAAATATTTAAAGCGATAAAATCAGTCGATGCAGAGCTTTTTACTTCTTTGCCTCGTCCACAGGCCTGTCGTACTAGATACCGAGAAGTACGCTTAATCCGGAAGAACCACAATTCTGGATAAGAGGGTTTTGCTGTTTGGTTGTCGGGGCCACGTTCATAGTTAAACGTTTTTTCTTTTTTCGAGGTGACCGGAGTGTGACCAGAGAATTTTCAAAAGGCATTTCTTTAATACTGGTGTCGATGTTTCCGTGGTGCTCAGTTCTTAGTGTAGAGGGTTAGCATAGATCATTGTCTGTAGCTGGTGGTCTTAAACGTATGTGTGAAAACGTCTGATTTGGTTTGTTCGGAATTTTTCAAGAGATGGTCTGGAAGAATCTCGGACGGGCAGCAAGTTAAAATATGATGGGCATTCGGCCTCCTGAGAAACTGGAAACCTGCAATGAATCGGTTCCTCATTGAATATGAAGATCGCTTCTCTGGAATATAAGGAAAGGCAGTTACACAGAATTCTTTATAGAGTCATTCTTGAGGGAAGGATAAAAATAGTCCACCCTCTAGAATCTTAGTTTAAACTACTATTGAGATCTCAAACACATCATCTCCAATACCCATCAGCTCCACAAACCTTCGATCCAACTCTTGAGCCCGGTGAATATTCTCGACCATTATACCAGCACCCTGCATAAACAGTTGATGAGAATATCACAAACAATAAGGAAAATATTAGTATTTTTATTAGTGTTTTCATATCATGCTCCTCTTTCTTTTTCTTCTTTACCTGTATCTTCACTGGTTTCTTTTGGATCACTGTTGGCACTAGGATCACTGCTAGCATTAGGATCACTGCTGGCATTAGGATCACTGGTTTCTTTTCTTGTCTTCAACAACCTTAGACCAGCGTCAGTTAAATATTGATACGCCTTGTCTGCAAGCATTCCGGAAATAATCCCCACAAAAGAAATGAAATAAGGTGACAAATCTCTTCCGTCGTTGTTGGGGATTGCTGATTGTCCTGATTTAATCATCACATAAATTGCAAGAGCTATTATCATTCCTAGGGCAGGCCTAAAAAAATACATACTAAAGCTTTGCTCAAGATGTAATTTGGGTTCGTTAATGAATTCAACTGTTAAGAATATCAAACTCCCAAGAATTCCCATCGAAAGAACCAGATGAATCTTGAGAATTGGTTGGGGGAATGACCAATAATTATCAACAGTAATATGATCTTGCGTAAAAAATCCCAAAATTTCGCTAATAGGTCGGAAGAAATTATCAAAATGATCTATTTCTGTAAATATATCAGCCATATCTTGACCATACAGACCAGTAGAGCTAATAATGCGGAAATTCTCTAAAGCTCTTTCTGTTAGCATTAAATTCTCTTGGTTCAGTTCTATCGACATCTTTAAATCTTCTTTACTCTCTATTTCTTCTTTTACCTCGGTGTGTTCTTCAATTGCTTGTAGTTCTTTTAGAAGATATTTCAATTCGTTTTCATATTCAAATTTCTTCGCGGTTGCATCCGAAGCCTTTTGCTCCAGAGCCTTTATTGCATGGTATTTCACAGATATCTCCCCTGATGTGAAATATCGTTTCTCAATATCATGCGCAGTCGGTAGGCAAGGAATCTCTACAAACGGCTGCTTTTCAGTAAGCTTAATGTCTTGACTAGGCTTACAATAGTGAGTTACAAATTCTGTCTCATCTGTGTTGACTTCTTTTGAAACTGGATCGATTGTAATTGATTTTGGTATACTATTGAGTTTCACCTGGAACAGGTATGCACTTAAAGAAAACACGACGATGGTTATGCAAATCACATATATGAGCGTTAACCAACTAGCGATAAAAAATCTTGGTATAGTGTTAAAAAAAGTCAGCTTTAGATAGTTGAAGAAAGTCGGTTTCATTTCTAACCTCTTAGAGTAAGGTTAGGAGTCGATACTCAAAGTCCTAACATTAAAGCAAAAGAATCATGCACACCTCCTGAATAAATCAAAAAAAACGCTATCAAAACAACATAAGTTTTATATATATACTTGTTTAACTCCTTTTATTTGTATAGGGTAATACCACATCGTGGTAATGGCAATAGGAGCAAAAATTGAAAATTGCGTTATCGGGAGTCTTTGAATCTCAGGTTTCTGACTTGTCCTAGGAGATGCTTTCATCGACGTGCAGGCATGAAGACCACCTGCTGCGGATTGTTGTTGTCAAAAATGGTAGCGAATGTTCTGTTTTTGTAAGAAAAGTTCTTGGTTAGCCTGGTTCGTTGCTGATTATTGGTATCGTCAGAAGAAGTATTGCGAAAGTTTTATTGAAAGGGTAGTTTTGAAGCACTTTGTCGGGTGGCTCTGGCTGGAAAGGGCATTTTTTAGGAACCCCGAAGCAAGCGACTACTTATCACCTGCAAAAAAAATTGGGCTACATTCCCGTCATCCAATCAATCTTGAATAGTTTACAACCTCACTTTTCCCTTGAAGCTGCCTACCTCGCAGAGATATTCACCATTCATAATTCAGCAACAATAAATTGTTATTAGATCCTTCATGTGATACAATTTGTATATAAAAGATAAACGAAACAGCATCATCTGTAACAAAGACCCATTACTTCACAAGTCTCAAACGATTTTCTGTCGGCAGTAATTTCTTTTAGTCAGTCACAGTATTTTATATAGCCGGTTGGTTTTTGCAGAACCGTCTTAGAGCAGACTCAGAAAGGAGGTCGTTATGCTGGTCACAGTTATCATCAAGAGGTTTATTCGCGAAGGACAGGAAAAGGAATTCTTTTCACATTTAAAAAAACTCCGTGTCAAAGCTATGAATCAAAAAGGCTATATCTCCGGAGAAACCATGCTCTGTGCTGAAAATACCAATAAAGTTGCAGTAATAAGCAAATGGCAAACACTGGAAGATTGGAACAACTGGAAGACGAGTGCTGTAAGGTTGGAAATGGACGCCACTCTAAATAAATTCCAGTCAAATCCTACGATGTATGAACCTTATGTCTTCAGTAAATATAAGGCAGCGGCTAAACAGGGTTTCCCTGCCCCGCTGGATTAACAGTATTTGTAGTTTTGAAATTGTTATTTGAGCTCTTGTAGTCAATAAAAAATGGAGACGAGCTTCTCATCTCAGATTTTTCACTCAACACCGATTTTCGCGAAGTGTTTTCCGTTAACATATGACCTGTCTGAAATTATCACAACAATGGCGCCAACCCTTGCAGGAGTTGGGGTTCGTTCAATCCCTCCAAAAGACCACACTCCAAATATGTTACCTGTAGTGTTGGTCATCTCTTCTTATGTGAAATGTTAAAACATTTTACTGTCCGCCAGCTCTCTTGTCACCTCTGCTTTCGACGTACATATAATTCCTTTTAAAATAGTTACTTATTCGTTAAGTGCTGATCTTGTCTCGATGTTGTTAAAAACCACACTCTTGTTTTAATGTTTTGTATGTTGACTTTTTATACGTCACATGCGATAACATTTCTATGGGAGACATAACATATTTTACGCATCCACAGCATGACTGGCAAAAGCGCTATGAGGCGATGCGGGCCTCGTTTGTTGATCGGCTGCCGGATAAAGTCGTAGCCGACAAGTTTGGTTACTCACATGGATATTTCCGTGTACTCAAGCATCAGTTCAGGAAAGGGAAAATAGATTTTTCCGAACCGGTGCCGGAAGGAAAAGCAGCCAGACGAAGAGTGACCTCTGAAACTCGACAAAAGATCAGAAGATGGCGTGAGCAACTCCTTTCCGCAGGCGAGATAACCGAGCTTCTATCTGAAGACGGTATTGAAATTTCAGTACGAACTGTTGAACGTGTCTTGGTTGAAGAGGGGTTTTCAAAGCTCCCCCGACGCACTCGGCAAAAAACTGGCTATACTGTCAAAGGTGCTGAAATTCCAGCTCGTTCAGAGCTTGTTTTACCTGAACGCCTTGACGGCCAAAAATTTACTTGTGCCACTGCTGGAGTTTTTCTGTTCTCTCCATTTCTCGCCCAACTAAACTTTGATAAAATTGTCAAAGATGCAGGCCTACCAGGCAGCAAAGTAATCCCTGCCCAAAATTACCTGCTTTCATTCCTGGCATTGAAACTACTCGGAACAGAGCGACATTCACACGTAGGAGACCATGTTTTCGATCCAGGGATCGGACTCTTTGCCGGACTTAATGTCATCCCGAAGTGTACAGCATTGTCCACCTATTCATATTCTCTCGACGAAGCACACTTATTAAGTCTTCAACAATCGTTTGTACGACAAGCCACCAAGCTTGGGCTTTACAAAGAAAAAATCATCAATCTGGATTTCCATACAGCTCCACACTATGGAGATGAATCAGTACTTGAGAAACATTGGGCAGGT